>JBCCEG010000021.1:0-11438 GCA_039030455.1 Myxococcota bacterium
TTGCCCTTTTCCAAACCTTTTCGCAGCCCCGCTTGCGTTAACATGTCCGCGATGCTCATCGTTTTGCTCCTTACCACGCCGTGCAGGCGGTTATTCAATCCCTTCATCATTATTCTAACATCCTCGGCCGAGCTGGTTCCACCCGAGCGCAAGGTGTATTTGAGCATGGCCTCGCACAGCGCCGTGCCGCCGGGCGTGCCGTAAACGCGGGTTAAGGCCGGTTCCGCCTTGGCCAAGACGCCTATCTTGTCCGTCTCGTACGCGCCCTGCGTCACGATGGCGAACGCCTGTAGCGCGGGGGAATCCGCTAGGGTACTCGGGTCTACTTGCCGCATGTTGACAAAGTGGGCGCCGCCTAAAAGCGATGTTTGGGCTAGCTCGCGCAAGGCCGGATCCAGCCGCGCGAACACGTCTAACTCCGGCCGCCGCCACGGCTTTGCGCCGGTATAAACGACAAAACTCAAGATGATGGGAGGCAACCGGCTGTGTCGCCCCGCCTCGCTTTGCAGATGATGCTTGAGCACCTCGATGCGATCGAACAAGAGACGGAATCCCATGTTTGTGTCGGGGGCGGACTGGCCCTCGATGATCACATAAAGCCAACTCGAACCATCGAGCAGCTTCATGCGCAAGACTATGTCCGCCGCCCGTAGCGGGTGGTCGGCGGGGAAGGACTCGGAAATGACTTCCACCGTCTTCGGATCAAACTTGTCGCGGAGATCCTCGGGCAGGTTTTCCCGCAGGAACGGCAGGTGGACTTGCGGACTCCGAAACGACACCTTGTGGATGGTGTCGTGCGGCGTGGGATTGCGTTTAGTTGCGACCTTCATCCCCTATGTTTCACGGGGATTGGAGGAATTGCGGAACAAATGGTTGGGATAAAGCCCACGATTTTTCCACTTTGTCATTCCTGCCCCTGTTCGGCAGCCAGGGGCAGGCCCCAGCCCCGAATCCACTCTCCGACATCCGACCATCTGTCAAATCCTGTGATCTGTGGTACTACCTTCCTCGTGCACGATGATGTTAGCGCCTTCGATGTGAAACAACGAAGGCTGCAAATCCACTGGATCGCCGACGGCGACAGCATGCATGTGGTGTTCCTGGAGTGCATCGCGTGCCAGCAGCGCCACTTCTTCCGTCGTGACGGTTTCAATGCGTTGTAGCCACTGCTTGTGGTAAGAAAGCGGTAGGTCGTGCACGAACAACCATGTCAAGAAGCGGCTGGTGGACCCTACCGTCTCGAAGTCCCCGGCGAAAGAGCGCAATAGCGACTGCTTGGCGGTTACGACTTCTGGTGGTTCGGGCGGATGATGGCGCAGTTGGTTGAGTTGGCGCGCGATTTCCCGAACCGCGTCGGCTCCGTGCGGCTTTTGAATGTCGGCGTGCATCAGCAACGGGCCTTGCCCCACCATGGCTTGCACGGTGCTGCGGGCGCCGTAGGTCCACCCTTTTTCTTCCCGCAGCGTGAGGTTGAGCCGGCTGCTAAACATGCCGCCCAATAAGGCGTTGAGAACGGCCAGCGGCGCGTTGCGCGGCTCTCCCGCGCGCAAGAGAGGCCTGCCCATCAATACGAACGTTTGCGGCGAGCTCGCTCGAGGCATCACGTGCACCGTCAGTCGCCGTGGCGGGGGAGGATCCGGGGGGGGCTGTGTAGCCGCGGCACGAGAGTTAGACCAGTTGCTCAAATGCCTGTGCGCGAGCCGCCGGGCTCGCGCGGACGTCATGTCGCCGCTGACAACCAGGGCGGCGACGCGCGGCCCGACGGTTTTTTGCCACAAGCTCTTCACATGCTCCCGCCGCAGAGTTTGCGCGGATGCAAGGGTTCCCATCACGGGGTGACCGTAAGGGTGCGTTTTGCCGTAGGCCTGTGCCATAAACGTGGCCATGGCCACGGCCGCCGGTTGAGCCAGCCGCTTGCGTAATGATGCCGCGTGTTCCGTCTTAACGCGGTTGAAATCGTCATTGGTGAAGGCGGGTTGTCGGACCATTTCGGCAAGCAGCGCTACGGCTGCGTCGACGTAGCGTTTTTGCACACCCACGGAGATGGAAGTTTTGTCTTGTGTCGTGTGGACATGCACGTGACTCCCTAGGTCGGCGAACGCCCGTGCTAGTTGTAGGCTGTCGCGTTTGCGCGTGCCTTCTTGCAGCATCTTTCCCATCAAATAAGCGACGCCTTCTTGTCCTGCTGGGTCATGCGCGGAGCCGACCTTGATGACAAGCCGTACGTCCACGATGGGCAACTGTGTCATGGGAGCGGTTAGGACACGCACTCCGTTGGTCAGAGTTTCGCCGTGAAAGACGGGAAGTTGAGGTTGCACAAAAGGGGCCGAAGGTGGCCGTTTGGCCCGCCATGCTTCACGCATTCCGCCGCACCCAATCATGGAGACAGCGACAAGGCATCCGACAATGCTTTTTGGAAAGCCACAAAGTGGCCGGGAATCCATTTTGAGGTGTTTCCTGTTTGTAGAGACGCGATTCATCGCGTCTCTACCAGGAAGAGTTCTTACGTGAAAACCCGTTGCTTTTTGCATGTGTTAATCCTGGTACTCCTTTGCACTCATGGTATACACGGGGGTTGCTATGGCGCAAGCTTAGAGCTCTAGCGAAAATCGCCCGCCAGCACTCCCGACAAGGGCAAATCTCTCAAGTGCCGCCGCAAAGCTTCATTCACTTGCTCGCGCGTGAGGCTTTGGATAGCTGTTAGCCGATCGGCGTGGAAGGCGAAGGTGCGTTGCAGCTCCAAATCCTTGGCCAACATGTGAACCACGGCAGCGTCTTTGGCCAACTGGTTGATGGTGGACTCACGCAGGCCCCCCTTGGCTTCCGTCAGCTCCTTGTCATTGATGCCTTGTTGCACAAAACGGTCGTATTCCTCGCGCAGGCAGCGTTGAGCCGCTTGGGCATTTTGCGTCGCGCACATGGCGTAGCAGCTCAAGTGAGCCGCGGGGGCCAGGGAACTTGCCTGCAACCAGGCTCCCGCGCCGTAAGACAATCCTTCGCGTTCGCGTAGCCGTGTCATAACGCGCGATGTCATGCCTTCGCCCAACACGTACGTTCCAAGGCGCAAGGCTGGGTAATCAGGGTCGGAATCTTGCAGCGGAAAACTCAAGCCCCAGGCCGCCAGCGCCATCTGTTTGTCGGGCACGTTGATCACATCCTCGCACGCGTCATTCGCTTTGTGCGGGCGCACCAGGCGCGTGAACGGCGCGGTGCCGTGCCACGACCCGAACAACTCTTGCACCCGCGCGTGGACACGATCGGGGTCGCAGGCCCCCACCACCGCCACATCAAGCCGGCCGGTGCCGTACAGATGCTCGTGCAGCTTGCGCAGCGTGCCGATTTCCATGCCTTGCAGCTGCTCGCGGCGCTGTTTAAGCCCGGCGATGTGATGAATACTGTCGGACGGCCAGGGTTGCTGTAATTGCCGCAGTCGCAGCAAGGCAAGTCGTTGGGGATCCGACTCGAGCTCGCGCAGATCATCCAGTTCGCGTCGGACGAGGAGTTGAAATTCATCTGAGTCTAGCGCGGGCTGTTGCCATAGTTCCGCCACCAGTGCCAACACATCCTCTAAATGCGGGGCGTCGCTGAGGATAGTGGCGGCGCAACAGCCCGGGCCCCCCTCCAAGCTGAGTGTGGATTGCAGCTCGTCTAGTCGGGCTTGCACCTGCTCATGATTGCGCTGCTTGCTGCCGTGTTCCAACAGCTGCGGGAGCAGTGTCAACGCTTCTTGCCGCCCCTGCATGGCTTCTTCGTGCCCAAAACGGAGGATCAGTCGCGCGCGCACAAGGTCTCCCCGCGTCTGTTTAGGCAGCAGCGCCGCGTGGAGTGTGTTATCGGCAAACCGGCACCGCCGGCAACGTTGTTCGATCGCCTCATGCGTGGCTCGCGCTGTTTCGCCTGGTTTGATTTGTGCCGCGTTTTCCGCATCGCGCGCGACATCTTGGGGAGAAGGAGCGGGCGTAATGTGGGCCCGCGTGGGTGTTTGGCCCAAGGGGATAAATATACCGCTGGTGCGGTTGCTCTCTAGCAAGTATCGTTTGGCGACGTCGCGGACGCTGTCCACCGTCACCTGCTCCAGCTGATGCTGTAACCAAAATCCCAAGCGCCAGTCACCTTGGGCGATGGTTTCGCTCAACGCTAGCGCCAGTTTGTGGCTGTCGGCCAGTGTGAGCTTCATGCTTTTGAGCAGGCGGGCCTTCGCATGGCGGACCCGTTCTTGGGTGATGCCTTCGGCCAAGCATCCCTCTTGCAGTTCGTGGATGAGCTTGTCACGCACGGTGTCAACATCGCTCGCTTGGCAGGGGCGGGCGTGGGCAAGCAACATCCCGGGTTCGGCCAAGGCGTACGCATGGCAGCTGATTTCCGACGCGTGCCCCGCGCGCACCAACGCATGGTACAGCCGGCCGCCGGGCTCGTGTCCCAGCAACCGCGCCAATGTCAAAATGGCGGGGAAGTCCTCGTGTCGTCCGGCGGGAATGTGGTAGGCGGCGGCCGCGTAAGCCACGTCGCCCGCGCGCATGAGTTTGACGGCGCGGGGACCGTCTTGCGCCGGTTCCTCGGTATAAGTGTCTTCCAGCACGCGCTCGGGCTTTGGCAGCGGGCCATAGATCTCGTGGATCCATTGCAAGGTGGTTCGCGGTTCAAAGCGTCCGGCCACCACCAGCGTCGCGTTGTCGGGTTGGTAATGGTGGCGATAGAACACGCGGAGTTTGTCGGCCGGCACCCGTTCGATGTCGCTGCGGTTGCCGATGGTGCTTTTGCCGTAGGGGTGCCACAGGTAGGCGGCCGCGAGGATTTGATCGTGCAGCACTTCCAGTGGATTGTTTTCGCCCATCTCGAATTCGTTGCGCACCACGGTCATCTCCGCGCGCAGGTCTTCTTCACGAATCCAGCTGTTGACCATGCGGTCCGCTTCGAGTCGCAGCGCGAAGCGGAGGTTGTCGTCGGTGGCGGGGAGTGTTTCGTAGTAGTGGGTGCGGTCAAGCCAGGTGGTGGCGTTGAACACCGCGCCGCGATCCCGCAGCACTGCCTTGACATCGGGATGGTCGGGCGTGCCCTTGAACAACATGTGCTCTAGCAGGTGGGCCATACCCGCTTCGCCGCGGCCTTCGTGGCGCGAGCCGACGCAATAGGTGATATTGACGGTCACGCGGTCTTGCGACGCGTCGGGCAGCAGCAGTGCGGTCAACCCGTTGGGCAGGTGGTATTCGTCGATGCCCGCCAAACTTCTCACGGGTGTATTTGCTTGTGTGTTCATTGTGGACTCCTTGCCGATGACTTAGGAATCACGAGTAGCATACGCGGGCGGTTGGGCACAAGAGCGCCTTATTGCCTCCGTTGCGATTTCCCCAGACTCAAGGGGTTTGACCATGCAAGCGAAGGCGGGCTAACGCTTGGCTTTGGTTTTTAGCTTGGTAATCTCGGCGGGAGCAAGCTCGGTGACTTGTACGATGAGTTTGGGGTCTAGACCGGCTTGCAGCATGGCGAGCGCGACATCGCGGGCCTTTTTACGTTCGCTTTCTTGTCGGCCTTTTTCCAGGCCTTGCTCCAGACCTTGCCGCAGACCCTCTTGTTTTCCTTCGCGCTTCAGCGCCAGCTCAAAGATCGCCAACATGGGATCTGAATTAATTATGAATTTATTTATTCAACATGTTTAGTCTCTCATAATTCATAATTGAAGGGGGCGATCATGAGCTTCAGTGAAGTATTTCGGCACGAGGGCAGGCAGCTGGGTTTGAAGGAAGGCCTGGAGAAGGGCTTGGAGAAAGGCAAGCTGGAGCGATCGATGGAAATTGCGCGGGGTATGCTCCGTAAAAGCATGCCTCTCACAACCATTGCCGAGTTGACCGGATTGTCGCGCCACAAGCTGAGTGCGTTGCGCAAGAAAAAGTAGGTAATGCCTCTTAAGCGCGGAGCACGCGGGCCGAGGCCGGTTGGAGTCTAGGAGCAGCCTCCACCACATTTGTCGCGTCAGGCAAGAGGATACGCCGCCTCGCCGCCGGCAAAACCCCGCAGCACGATGTGATCTTCCCCGCGACGGACCACCGGGTCGGGCGCCAAGGGAACCTTGCCGTGGCCGTCGGGAACATCCACGACGAATGTAGGCATGCACAACCCCGAGACATGGCCGCGCAGTTGCCCGACGATTTGGAGCGCCGCGTCAAGCGGCACGCGGTAGTGGGCCGTTCCCCGCATGACATCGCATTGATGCAAATAGTACGGTCGCACCCGCAGACGAGTCAGAGAGCGAAACAGTTTAGCGAGCACGGCGGCGTTGTCGTTGATCCCGCGCAGCAACACCGTTTGATTAAGCACGGGGATCCCATGATCCACCAGGGCCGTCATGGCTACTTGCGTTTGCTCGGACAGTTCATTTGGATGGTTGATGTGCGTGAGAACGTACACGGGCTGGTGACGGCGCAGCATCTCAATGAGTCCGGTGGTGATCCGCGTGGGCGCGAAAACCGGCATCCGCGTGCCGATCCGAATGATCTCCACCGAAGAAATGCCGCGGATGCGCTCCAGCAAACGTGCTAGCGGCGCATCATCCACCATGAGCGCGTCGCCGCCGGACAAAATGACTTCCTTGATCTCCGGATGAGCGCGCATGTAATCCAGTGCGCGGGTCAGGTCCTCGCGGCGCGGCGTCGGACCTTGTCCGACCCAGCGTTTACGTGTGCAAAAGCGGCAATAGGACGCGCAGCGATCCGTAACCAGGAGCAAAACACGATCGGGATAGCGGTGAACCAAATGCGGCACGACTTGCAACCGCTCCTCGCCCAAAGGGTCGGGACGTTCCAGCAGCTGCCGTGTCCACTCCGCCGCGCGGGGGATCACCTGGAGCCGCAGTGGATCTTGGGGATCGGCAAGATTCATCCGCCGCATGAAGTGCGGTGTGATGAACAACGGCAAGGCTCGTGTTTGCCGCGCCAACCGACGCAAACCCGCTTCTTCTTGCGACGTTAGGCGAACGAGCTCTCGCAGCCGCCGTGCCGTGCGGATGGCATGTTGCAACTGCCAACGCCAATCTGTAGCCGGATCATCCTTGAACATAACTCCCATGCGCAGCTTTTACCCAAGCCATCAATCTACCAGGATTCACGGGATTAGGGCGTGTCATCAAATGAACCAAACGACCACTGCGGCGAGGTAGACGGCGGCTAGGAAGTTTCGAGCTGTTTTGTCATAGCATGTAGCAATAGCGCGATATTGCTTCAGTTTGGCAAAGAAATTTTCGATGAGATGTCGAGTTTTGTATAGCTCCTTGTCGTAGGGGGCCGGGTCCTTGCGGCGTGCCTGCGAAGGGATCACGGCGTCCGCCTGACTCAAGACTCCCATGAGCGCATCCACGCCCACCAGGTCGTGCTGTTGTCCGGCAGTGAGGTGAAAAGCCTGCCCGGCTCTTGCCAATCCCTTGATCCTCGGGGGAAGATTTTTTTGGAGGCGTCCGCACTGTGCTGGTGGGCACGGACAATAGTCGAATCAATCATGGCGTACTCATTGTCAGCTTCCCGTGACAGCATGGCAAGGACTTTCTTCCACTCCCTTCCTGCCTGGAAGAATCCCTTTGATACGCTCCCATTGATCATCTCGCAACCCGTAACGACGCATTGAAAATTCTGCTATGCCAAACCACAGACCCCAAGATACTAATACCAATCCCAACAAATAAGTTTACAAATTCGCCAACCTCCCAATCGTTTTTCATTCGCGATTTTTCTGGATCCCTGCTTTCGCAGGGATGACAGGGTGGGGAACGTTTTTTTGTGGATTGGTATTATACCAATACCAAAAAATAATGTTACAAATTCGCCAACCCCATGTCGTTTTTCGTTCGCGAATTTTCTGGACCCGTGCTTTCGCAGGAATGACACGGAAGGGAACGTTACTTTCCGTGATTGGTATTACAACAAATCAAGGAGAGAGAATATCACGCCGATCTCCTCAACCGAGGCGTCGAGCAAGTCATCGCGCTGGGGTTGGCGTTTCGGGGGAAAGAGGCGGCCGTGCGGTATGCCTCGTTAGGTGGCGAGGCAGGACTTAAAAGCCGCTAAATCCCAGCGAGCATCACGATCGCCTGCCAGATAAGAAACAGCCCCGCCGACAGCAAGGCGGCGGCGGGGACGCTGATCAGCCACGAGGTCATAATCCGGCTAATAACGCGCCGGTTAAGACCGGCGACGCCGCGAGCAAGACCCACGCCGATCACCGCGCCCACCAACACCTGCGTGCTGGAGAGCGGCAAGCCTAGTCGGCTGCCAAGCAGCGTGGTGAGGGCGGTGGCGAGCTCGGCGCAAAAGCCGCGCGTGGGGGTGATTTCGGTGATGCTGCCGCCGATGGTGGCCACGACACGGGTCCCATAGGTAGCCAGGCCCAAGACAATGCCGGCGCCTCCCAACGCAAGCAACCAGAAGGGAATTGGCGTGGACGCAACGATTTGATCCGTTTGCGCCACATGGACCACGGCGGCCATCGGCCCGATCGCGTTGGCCACGTCGTTGCTGCCGTGCGCGAAGGCCAAAAGGGATACGGTGAGCCACTGCAGGCGAGCGAAAACACGCTCCACGGTCTCCCCGGCGAAAGCGGGGAGTTTGGCATGGCGCAGGGTGTGATGTAACAAAAGTTTGACTCCAACCGCGGCGACGGCCGCCAGGCCGCAGGCAAGCAAAGTGGCTTGCGGGCGAGTTATTTCCGGCCGCAATGTTTTGTCTAGGACAATTAGAAGCGGCAGGAAAAATAAGGCCCATACAAGAGTGGGGACGTGTTTTGCCAGCGCTTGCGTTGGTCGTTCGGCCCTGAGGATAAAGTGGCGCACGAAAAGGAATAGGAGGAGCGAGAGGGAACATCCCAGCAAGGGCGATATGAACCAGCTGCCGACGATGCGGGCGATGGCTTCCCAATGAACGGCCGAGGAGGAACCCAAAGCGGCCCAGGCAAAGCCGCAAACGGCTCCCACGATGCTGTGCGTTGTTGAGACTGGAATGCCCCTTCGGCTGCTCATCTGTAACCAAATCGCCGTTGCCAACAACGCGGTTAGCATTCCTTGGGCGAATTGGTGGGGCGCGTAGGTGAACTGTGCCGGATCGACAATGCCGTGTTGGATTGTCCCCGCCACGGCGTCACCGACTAAAACGGCGCCGGCGAATTCGCAACAGCCCGCGACGGCAACGGCCTGACCCATGCGCAGAGCGCCGCTGCCGACAGCCGTGCCGATGGAGTTGGCCGCGTCGTTAGCGCCGATGCTCCAAGCCAGATACAGCCCGCATGCAACGGTGGCTAGCAACAGAATCGTCGTCGGTTCCATCACGAGGCGGGATAGGGCTCCATGGATGTCAGTTTGGCGAGAGCATGAAGCGGATGTGACCGGCCGTGTGTGCCGCGTAGTCGGCCAGTTCGCTGACGGTGCCCGCGATCTTGAACCACATGAACAAAGCAGCCGGCTTCATCGTGTCTTCGTGCGCGAACAGTTGGCGACCGAAGGCATCCTGTGCCTTGTCGGTTTTGTGCTCAAGGAAGTTGACGGCGTCGATTTGGTCGATCACCGCTTTGCACTCGGGGCCTGAAAATCCCACCTCGAGTAGGTGATCCAGTTCACCAATCACGCGGCATGCTTCTTGGACGGTTTGGAGTGCTTGCTCGACGAGTTGAAGGAACGGCCCTTGGAGTTTTTCCGGCAGTTCCATCCAGCGCAACGTGAGCAGCACTCCGACATCCTCGGCGGCGTCGGCAATGTTATCCATGTCGTGCAACAGCCGAAACAGGTCGCGGCGATCCACCGGCAGGAGGACACTTTGGGTCAGAGTAGAACGAATCCCCTGGGTGATTTTATCGCACTCGTGTTCGAGTTGGCTAATTCGCTTGATGAGTTTGCGGACGCGAGGCTTGTCTTGAGCGAACAGCGCTTCGAACAGCTCGCGGGTGGTGAATGCGCACTCCGCGGCTTTTTCCATGTGTTGCTTGAGCGCCCCGAACGGGTTGCGAGTGAACAGTTTGCGTAGAAACACTGTATGGTTCCTCATTGCCCTACCATCAGTGCCACGACAATGTTGGCCACCAACACCGCCAGCCCCAAAGCGGGAACCACGGGGTCGATTCCCGTGCGATGCCGCCAAGTTTGTGCTTGCTTGCGCATGCCGGGGTCGGATTGCGGTGACCGTTCGATGCGTTGGGCTTGCCCGCGCACGGAACCGTAGTCACCGGCGCGAAAGGCATTTGCTAATCCCTGTACGGTTGATTCGTGTGTTTTTGACAGTGTGTCGGACGGCTTTTTGTAGCGTGGCTTCATAAGCATCGCCTATTTCTTCTTGCGCAACGCGGTTAGCTGGTGGCGCGACAAGCAGGTCACCCTGGCGATCGTCGCGGAGAGAGTCCCTTCGTTTAGCATACCGCGTGCAATCTCCAACGCCTTTTCCAGCTTGCCTTTTTGCAGACCGATGCGTTCTCCTTCATGACGAAAGATTTCACTGAACCCCATGACGACTCTCCTCACATCCGCGCGCCGCGGCACCTGCTCTACACCCAGTATAAAAGCGTCGGCCTGCTCCTGTCCATCGCCGAGATATCGGAGTTCTTTAGTAATGTCCCCCTGTGCGTTCATTAGAGATGTCCCCGCCCGACTCGCTGTGCCAATTTCTTCGTGGACAAAACGGCACGGATGGATAAACCATAACGTGATACGTTACGGTTTCAGGTTTCCAGCTGTTATGGGCGCGGGCCCTCCTGTCATTCTGAGCGAAGCGAAGAATCTCCCCGCGTTTCAACGAGGAGGAGTCCCAAAAAAGTAGAGACGCGATTAATCGCGTCTCTACGAACAGCAGACATACCAAAATGGATTAGGCGCTTTCGCGGGGATCCATCCAACCAATTCCGTCAATCCTTTTAATCTGTGTTCGGTGTTTGAGCCGGTCGAACGTAGAGATCGATAGAAATTTTGCGCTTTTCGCACACGCCTTCCGTCACGGTTTTCTCTTTGCCGCACTGGTCCGGCGCGATTCCGGCACACACATTGGCTTCGGCCTTGGGGTTGTGTGTACATGTGGGGTCTTGTGGTGGAGTATATTTGCAGACGGGTACGCCAAGCATCTCGTAAGCAGTAGCATGGGTTGACATAACAACTGATGCCCCTTCGCAAGCGGACCGTCTATCCACTTGTGCTAGTCCTCGGCTGGCTTTGGCTTGGACGTTGGTAAAAAGAGCCGCACAGTACTGTGCCGGGGTTGTCCCGTTAAACTGGGCTCCAGGGCCAGCTGATGCTCCACAAGAAGCGACAAAGGCACAAGGTGCGCTGGGAGCCGCGGCGATGTCTGATTTAATGATCTTGACCCCATTGCCAACTCCCAAAAAGAGGGCTAATCCAGGATCCAGAACCAGTCCATGCGTGGAGGTGGAAAATGCTAGGAAGCCAGCGGAAGCCAAGAAATGTGCTGAGGACATGGAAA
>JBCCEG010000022.1:0-11407 GCA_039030455.1 Myxococcota bacterium
CATCCGTCCTTCGGCTAACACTGTTGCTAAAATATCCAAACCGCAGGCCGTGCCTAAGTCATCGATTCCTCCAATATCAGAGCAGTCAAGATAACAGTTTCCAGAATAATGCAGCTCTCCATCGGTAAATGTAATAATTTTCGAATACCACGTGCAGCTATTGCCTGGAATCCAACAATCTTTAAACCGTCCTCTTGTGGCGCAACTCTCCATCTTTTTTCGCGCTGTCTCCAGGTCTTTTACCGAACTAAACACAAGCTGCTCCCCATTCTCCGCTTCGCTGCTCGAACCGCTACTGGCACCGCCACACGCGTTCATCACACACAACCCACCGGCCAGGGCGACACCCCCAATCCACCAAACGTGCTTGTTCCCCTTCATCTTTATCATCGCCTCCTGCTGCGTTGCGCTTTCGATAACTGGAACATGCACGGGGACTGTCTTATTCCCCGAGAAAACCCGGCGTTCCCCTTTACCGCTGGGTGCCCGCCGTGCGATCGTAAGGGCATGAACGTCGCGTCGCCACAACCCCAAACCGCCCGCATCGTCAACCCTCGCGGCCCCGCGCCGCGCGGCGTGTCGGACTTTACCCGGCTGGTGGAGGGCGGCCACTGTTTCGTGGATAAGACGCTGTTCATCAAGGAGATCCTCGACGGCGGCGACGCGGTTACGTTGATCACGCGGCCGCGCCGGTTTGGCAAAACCATCAACCTGAACATGCTGCGCTGCTTTTTGCACTGGCCGCCCGACCATCAACCGGATCTGTTCGACGGCTTGGCGATCGGCCAAGCGGGGCAGCGCTATCACCAGGAGCGCGGCAAGCGGCCGGTGCTATTTCTCACCTTTAAAGACGTGAAGGCGGGCAGGTGGCACGACGCGTGGATCAAGCTGCGCGGCTTGTTGTCGGTGATTGCCGAAACCCATGGCGGCGACGCGCCCGTGGATCGGTTGAAACACGCGCACCAAAGGATTTTGCGCCGCGTGATCGACGAAACCGCCGAACCGGCCGAGTGTCAATCCATCCTGGCGATTTTGACCGAACTGCTGACTCTCAAACACGACGGCATGACACCGTGGGTGCTGCTGGACGAGTACGACACGCCGCTGCACGAAGCGTACCGGCACAACTACTATAACGACATGCGCGATGTGATCAGGGGGCTGCTGGGGCAGTGCCTCAAGGACAACGCCGACCCCGGCCAACCCCAAGCCTTTTTGCACAAGGCCGTGATCACCGGCATTGTCCGCGTGGCCAAGGAAGACATCTTCTCGGATCTGAATAATTTGGGCGTGTACGGCGTGACCGAGGATCGTTTCGCGTCGTCGTTCGGATTCACCGAAGAAGAGGTCGGGGAACTGCTTGAGCAGCGAGGACTGCAAGACCGCTTTGACGCCGTGCGTGACTGGTACGACGGCTACCGGTTCGGCGAAGACGCTCCCGCGACCATTTACAACCCCTGGTCGGTGATCAGCTACGCGGCCAATCCCACGCAAACCCCTCGGCCCTATTGGGTCAACACCAGCGGCAACGAGCTGATCCACTCCATGGTGGAAAACAGTAACGACCCGCAAGATCGCGCCGATATGGAAACGCTGCTTCTGGGCGGCACCGTTGAAAAAGAAGTCTCCGACAGCCTGGCGTTGCACGACCTGCCCCGGCTTGCCGATGCGTTATGGAGCATTTTGCTCACAAGCGGTTATCTGACGGCGGAGCCCAACGACGAACCTCCCCTCTTCGGCACCAGGTTGCGCGTTCCCAATCGAGAGGTGCAATTCGTCTACCGTCGGTTGATCACGAGCTGGCTGCACAAATCCTCCAAACATCATCCGCTCCCCGCCGTGCTCAAGGCGCTGGCGGCGGGGGACGTGGAGCAATTCGCGCGGCACTTGGCAACGTTCGCGCTGAGCAGTCTCAGTTACTTTGACTTTGCCGGTCCGGCGCCCGAGCGCGTGTACCATGCGTTGGTAATGGGCATGTTGGCCTACCTGTCGGACGCCTACCACATTCGCTCCAATCGCGAAAGCGGCAAAGGGCGCCCCGACCTGTTGCTGATCCCCAACGATCCCGCAAAACCCGGCATCGTGCTGGAGTTCAAGGTGGTCGACTCCGAGGATCAATTGGAACAAGCGGCGCAGGCGGCGCTGGATCAGATTCGGAAGAAGGACTACGCGGCCGAATTCGCCGACCGGCCCGAGCGTAGAGACGCGATTAATCGCGTCTCTACGGGCGAAAAAAGACAAGTCATCGCGCTGGGCCTGGCGTTTGCCGGCAAGAAGGTTTGCGTGAAGCACGAAAAGAAAAAGAAGATGCATGACGGCACGGCGAATTCGTAACTTTTCCATTATCGCGCACATCGACCACGGTAAAAGCACGCTGGCCGATCGCATCTTGCAACACACCGGGGCGCTGACCGAGCGCGAAATGAAAGAGCAAGTGCTCGACCAAATGGAGCTGGAGCGTGAACGCGGCATCACCATCAAGTCCCAAACCGCCCGATTGACCTACCACGATGAAGCAGGCCGCGCTTGGGTGTTGAATTTGATCGATACGCCGGGGCACGTGGATTTTGGCTACGAAGTCAGCCGCTCGCTGGCCGCCTGCGAGGGTGCCTTGCTGTTGGTGGATGCGTCGCAGGGGGTGCAAGCGCAAACCGTCGCCAACGCTTACCTGGCCCTGGAGCACGACCTGACCATCGTGCCCGTCATTAACAAGATCGATCTGCCCGGCGCCGACCCCGAACACGTCAAACAGCAGTTCACCGACATCATCGGGTTGCCGGGAGAAGAAGCCGTGCTGGTTTCGGGCAAAACCGGCATGGGCATCCCCGCGCTGCTACACGCGGTCACAACACGCATCCCCCCGCCGCGAGGGGATAAAGACGCGCCGCTGCGGGCGCTCATTTTCGACTCGTGGTTCGACGCTTACCGCGGCGTGGTCGCCCTGGTGCGCGTGAAGCAGGGCTGTTTGGCGACGGGAGACACCATCGCGCTGATGCACGGCGGCGGCACTTTTCGCGTGACGGAGCTGGGGACGTTCACCCCCAAACCCCTGGCGCTGCCCCGACTAAGCGCGGGCGAGGTAGGCTTCGTGGTGGCCGGCGTCAAGGCCGTCCACGACGCGCAAGTGGGCGACACCATCACGCACGCTCACCGCCCCGCCACGGCACCTTTGGCGGGATTCCGCAAGGCCAAGCCCATGGTGTTCGCGGGCATTTTCCCCACTGACAACGCGCACTATGAACCGCTGCGCGACGCGCTTGACAAACTTGCGCTCAACGACGCGGCGTTGACATTCGAGCCCGAGACCAGCGCGGCGTTGGGGCACGGCTTTCGTTGTGGTTTCTTGGGGCTGTTGCACATGGAGATTGTGCAAGAGCGGCTAGAGCGGGAGTTCGACCTGGATCTGCTGATGACCGCGCCCACGGTGGTCTACCGAGCGCACCTGCACGCGGGCGAGGCCGTTGACGTGGACAACCCCGCGCGCATGCCCGACCCTACCGCGATTGCTCACCTAGACGAACCGTTCATCCAGGCAAGCATTCATACACCAAGTTCGTTTCTGGGGCCCGTGATTGCGCTGTGCGAAGAGCGACGCGGGCGGCAACTCCGCATTGACTACACCGCGGGGGAACACGCGACCGTGATTTACCACCTGCCCATGGCCGAGGTTGTGTTTGATTTTTTCGACAAGCTTAAAAGCCGCAGCAAGGGCTATGCCACGCTCGACTATGAACCGGCGGGCTATGAACCCTCCAATCTCGTCAAAATCGACATCTTGCTCAACGGCCAAGGCGTGGACGCGCTATCGCTCGTCACGCATCGCGACACCGCCTATCCCCGCGGGCGAGCCATGTGTGAAAAGCTGCGCGAGCTGATCCCACGCCAACAGTTCGCCGTGGCGATTCAAGCGGCGATCGGCGCCAAAATCATCGCCCGCGAAACGGTCCCCGCGCTGCGGAAAGACGTGACCGCCAAATGCTACGGCGGCGACATCACTCGCAAGCGCAAACTGTTGGAAAAGCAGAAAAAGGGCAAAAAGCGTATGCGGCAAGTGGGTCGGGTCGAAGTGCCCCAGTCCGCTTTTCTGTCGGTGCTTAAGCTGAGCTAGTACCGCAGACCAGAGGGATTCAACCCCAAAAAGTTTTCGCTTCGCTTTGCCCCACAAAGTGTCCTCGCTGTCGCTCCGGTACTTTGTGGGGACCCCTGCTCAATACTTTTTGGGGACCCCGGCTGCGCGGTCGGGGAATGAATCCCCGACCTTGCCGAATGAAGGTGACCCCGCCGCGAGCGGCGGGGAATCCACTAGATTGACTTTCAAGCCCACGGCCACTAGAGTTGCTGAAGGTTGCTTAAGAAGGGGGGCGGGAATGCATCTGTACCGAAGAACGGTTCCAAAAATCGCAAAGGACCTCGTTCAATCCTTGTGCGAACAAGAGTCCATCGAGGTTGAGGAGGAAAAACGCGAGGAAGCGGAACTTGATGTGGCGGCCGTGATGGTACAACACCTCGACGGTCAAGATTTCGTCATCGATGAGGCCCGCAAGGCGATGACAAAGCGGGGGATTGGGCCGGAGCGATTCGCACAGGTGAAAAAAAGCATCGCGGAGGCCCGCAAGGTCAAAATTGGACAAGAAGCGGAAGAAGAGTTGCACAACCGAATTCTGTATGCACTGTTCGAATCGAAGAACATTGTTGAAATCTATGCACAAGATAACGAGATTCGAAAAACCGTCAAGGAGTGCATCGACAAATTTACCCACGTGCCCGAGGAAATCGACCAGGCGGCCCGTGAACGCCTCAAAAACATCCGCGAAGGGACTCCTGAATGGGAAATCGAATACCCCAGGATAGTCAACCAGCTCAAACGGCAAAAAGGACTGTTGGCGTAGGGGCGTGCGTGGGGTCCCCGCGCGCCGCCGCCAACCCTCCGTCAGAGTAGAGACGCGATTCATCGCGTCTCTACAAAACGGAATCAATGTACCATGAAACCGGCAGGCTTACCCGCGCCACGGGGAGAAATCAACGTCACTCCCCTCGTTGACGTTGTTTTGGTTTTGCTTATCGTCTTCCTGATTGCGGCGCCCACGCTGCACCAAGGTTTGGTCATTGACCTCCCGAAAACAGCGGCGCTCGCGGCCAAGAGCGAACACCCTCCGGTCATCATCCGCGTGGACCGGCGACAGCGCGTCTTTCTGGAAAAACGTCGTGTTCCGCTGGACCGCCTCGGCCTAGAAGTTCGCGGCTTGTTCTCTGGAACTTCTCACACGCGTCGGGAAGTCTTCATCGAGGCGGACAAATCCCTGCCGTACGGCCTGGTCGTCGATGTAATGGCTCGCGCGCAAGAGGGCGGCGCCGACGGCATCACCATGCTCACCTCGCCGCCGTAAATGTCCGGACCGCTGATGGGCGGGATTTTCATGATTTCACCGATGTAGCGGGAGCGTTTTTATCCGCGCCATCCCCTCATCCGACAAATCAGCGGTCCGGAATGGTATGAGTTCTAGTCATGAGCACCTCATCTGTTTCCTCCACGCGGGGGGGAGACAAACACTTGTGGACTCGGGCCGTTCGGACAAGCCTCGGCCTGCACCTGGGGATGGCTCTCGCCGCCGCGCTCTGGTTTTGTGCCCCCCAACCCGCCCCTCGCCGCGCTATTCCCGTTCGTCTGCTGCCTGTCGCCGCCGCGCGTGTGAACACCGAACTGCTGCCGCGCAGAGGACACAAGGAACCAAATAAAACTCGCCCCAAACTGAATCAGCGACCGGTGCTCCCTAAAAACCGGCCGTCGGGGAGAGGCTCCCTCAAATCGCCACCAGTGAAAAACCCTTCTCGGGATAAAGGAAAAACGGTACACCCATCGAACCGCAAACGCCCCTCTCCCAGCGCTCTGGACCGTCTCAATGCCCTAGCAGGCAGCTGGAGTGTTTCCCCCAACAGCGAGCAGGCCCGCGACTCAGCCGCGCGGCTCAACCAGCAGCTGCAAGAAGACTATCTGCGACACGTGCAAGCCTCTATTCAAGACCGGTACCATCTCCCCGCCACGCTCGGCGCGGCGGAAAGAAACACGCTGAAGGTCATTTTGCGTCTACGCATCGACAGCAAGGGCCGCGTGGCGGATGCTTCCATTCTGACCCCCTCTTCTAACTCCGCTTTTGACAACGCCGTGCTACGCGCCGCGCGTCAGTCCGCTTCCTTTGGTCCGCCACCCGCCCACTTGGCCCGTGTCTATCGCGAGAAGGGGCTTATCACGGCCTTCTGCCCCATCGATTGCTCGGACTCGGACGCACGAAATTATACCGATCCCAACAAATAAGTTTTCAAATTCGCCAACCCCTCAATCGTTTTCCGTTCCCATCCTTGTCATTCCCGCGCCAGGGCCGACGCATTAAAAGTCACAACGATTCGATTTCGCCCCGTGTCAAGCCGGTGGCCGCCGCGATCGCCGCTTCATCCATGTCGGACTTGAGTAGGTTGCGAGCGGTTGCCCGCGCCTTGCGTCGCTCGCCTTCCTCACGTCCTTTTTTCTCGCCCTCGGCCAAGCCTTCCTCGCGTCTCCTTCCATACGACCTTCTTGTGCCCCTTGTCGTAGCTGGTTTCCAGCTGCGCGGCGCGACCGCGCCGCGCCATGTCCGCCTTGCGATACAGCTCGAGCTCATGCCGGTCTAGTTCGACGCCAAAAACGGAAAATTCAAGATCGACAGCAGGGTTACCTTGCGCAACTCGGCATAGTCCTCACTCTTGCCCAACTGATCCACGAACAGCTTGGCCGCGTTGTAGAGCGCGCGCTGCTGAAAGTTCTTTTGATTCCACATTTCCGGGGTCCCCGCAAAGTACCGGAACGAAGTGAGCCGAGGTCCCCACGAGGTATCGAACGTAGTGAGAACTTTGTGGGGATAAAAAGGCGTGGTCGTTTCCAGGGTCGGGGTAGCAGCCCGGTTGAATCAGCTGAAAACATCAAACTCAGCTCTTGTCCCGCAAAATGTGCTTGACAGCCTGGTCAAACAGGATGAGCTGCCGTTGCCGCATCGCGTTGCCTCCCTATTCTATATCCTATCAGAATGGGTTTAAGCCGTCCCAAACCAGTTTTGGGGCTTTTGGCGGGTGGCTGGGGCCGTGTGAGTCTCTAATTACGGAACCGCAGGGAATATAAGAAGGCGCCGCGGTGTTACCAAAAGGATCGGAGTTTCGCGTGGACTTAGTTCAAATAATAACGGGCTCTTGTTTAGAGTTGGGGGGGGGCGGTGAAGCGCCTTACAGGCCGATGTGTCCCCCGCTTGAGTCTCTGTATTATTGTGTGGTATACTCGATCGGCAAGGGGATAGAACGAGATAATGATTTGGTCGCGATCGGGAAAGAGTCGGCGCGGCTTCGGCGTGAGGATGGGATGAAAAAGGTGGAAAAACAACGACGGTTCCTACCGCCATGCGGATTAGCGCTGCTGAGCATGGTGTTTGGCTGTGGCGGCAATAGTGGAACGGACAAGACCACGAACGAGAATCGGGCGGCGGACTCACAATCGGTGTCGAGCTCTTCGCCGTTGTCGGGCCAAGGGTCGAGCAGCCCCGCTTCCATATCTTCCACCACCGGCTCTAGCGGGGGCTCCTCGGGATCTTCGTCTTCGACATCTTCCACCAGAAGCTCTAGCGGAAGTTCCGGATCAGATCCTTCCAATTCGGGCTATGCCGCGCCTTCGCCCGCGCAGGCCGCTAATGCCGCGCCCGGCCATGCGGCCGGTGGTGGCGGCGGTGCCTTTGTTCCACCCGCGCCTCCTCCACCAAGCCCGTTTGCGCGGCTGATGACGGCCGTGCGCGGGGGTAATCATGCCGCCATGCGCACCCTGCTACTCGAAGACCCGTCCTTGGCCGGTCGGTACGAGGGAGTTGCGGGCAACACTCCGATTCAAGTAGCGGCGGATCAAGGGGATATAGCGGCAGCCGCCATTTTGTTGGAACAAGACCAAGGGGTCACGTTGGCGGACGCGACCGTGGGCGGCCCGCTGTTGTTCAAGGCCGTTGAAGAGGCCGATGCGGCGAAAACAGAGCTGTTTTTAGCTAACCATGCCGCCGTGAGGAGTCAGCATTTACAAAATGCTGTTGAGAATCCTTGCTCCCTGGAGGTTCTCAATCTGTTGCTGGCCGACGCCGGACAAGCCGCCGTCTTTATGTGGGAACAGGAAGGAGTGAGAGCGGCTAGCCGGTGCATAGTCAGCCAACCCGTCACCTGCCACCATGCGAAGGAGGCAGTCAAACTGTTGCTGAATGATCGAGATCACCTATCCGAAAAACTTGACACGGCCGGATGGGTGAACTTGGCTACATGGTTGGTCGACGCCGGTGACACCGACTCGGTTCAACGGATGTTTCAACAACCGCCGGAAAGACGATTTTCGCTTCCGCCGGAGCTGGTCTATCAAGTCCTCGCGCATGCTCGCGATCTTGATCAAAATGCTAGTCAAGATCAAAATGCCGAGCAAACAGCGGAGGCGTTGGTGTCTTCCTTGCTCCAGACACAGGATTTTTGGAGCGAGATGCTGATCCACGCCATCCGGGGCAATCGTCCGTGGGTGGTGCAAAAAGCTGTCGCTTTTGTAAACAGATCCGACCAATTGCGTGACACTCTGCGAACGGCGTATCCAAGCCACAACGGGATAGGGAATAACGCACAACAGGTGAGTGGAGACACGAAACAAGCTCTGCTCGACGGCATTGTCGCCAAATCACTTAAGGAAGTGGTGAGCCCTGTGGTGGCGAGTTTTCAGCATAGCGATGCAGCGGCGAAGGAAGCCTTGCGGCAGCGCCTGTGGCAAAAGATCGAGAATGACATTGCCAATCTAGGCGAGGATGATGAAGATGCCAAGGAGTCCGACGATAGCTACATTCGTCGTGACGACACACCACTACACGCGGCGGCGCGGTTAGGCGAGGAGTCTCTGTTTACTCTCCTCTTTTCGGGATCGGACCAACAGAAACAAACGATAGCTAACGTGATCAATAGTGAGAGACAAACGCCGCTGCACGTGGCGGCGCAAGCGGGTTTTGCCAAGGCGGTGGAGCAACTGGCGGACGTGGGCGCCAATCTTACGGCGACGGACAACGGCGGTAAACGCGCCGACCAACTAGCTGTAGCGGCGCGACAGAGGGCTGACGGTTGGGAGCAATACAACGCATGCACATCCGTTGTGCGCGCCTTACTGTTACGGGCCGATCCCAACGGGGACTTCGCGCAAGGTGTTCGAAGGAGAGATTACAATCACGAGGACACTTTGTGGATTATGAAAGAGATTATGAACAGAAACGATCTATCGAATGATCGCGTTTGTGCCTGGGTGGATGAAGGCTTGGTCAAGCACCTGTTGCGAACAAACGGTTTCCGCTCTGGGTGGCCTTCCCATCCGCTGGTTTGGGTAGCGGACACGTGCTTTGAACAGGCCGACATTATCCTTAAAACAACGGCCTCTTTCCTTCAGCCTCCTCGGCCCGAGGTCGCGCGGCAAGTGAGCAAGAAAATAGCCCTGCGATTTGGATATGGGCACGCAGCGGTAACAACCGCTTGGACCAAAGCCGTCGAGGTAGGTAATCAGAATGTCGTACAAGGTCTTTTGGGCGGCTTGAATACCGAAGACGAAAGGAAAAGGTTCTTCGATCAATTCAAACGAGAAGCGAGACGAAAACAACTTCTCCTGGCAACCCGACCAGGCAGTAAGAATATGCCTCAGGTGGCGCGACTTCTGATTAAATACGATCCCCCCAGCGTCCGTTTCACGGTTCGAGTTAGCGAGGATTGCGCATATCCTTTCTTGCATCGCTTGGTGAAGGGGGGAAAGGCTTTTGCACCCATGTTGGATCTGGCGCTGTCTAACGTAACGGATGAAAAGGAGCGCGAAGATCTGGCAAACATGGTAAACGCAAGCAGCGGTCAAACAATGCTGCACGTTGCCGCGGAGGAGGCTGCAGAGAATGGTCACGCTGCCATTCCAGTGTTGATGCGCCACGGTGCTGATCCTTTTCAAAAGAATAGGATAGGAAAAAGCCCCGTGGCCTGGGCTCTTAAAGGAAAAAATCAAGCTGTTGTCGGTCAACTGTTGGTGGCACTGGCACGACGCAACGATTTTGAGGGCCTTAGTGATCTGGTGGGTCGGATGATCGACGAGGGGACCGAGCCGAGGTGTTGGCAAGACTCGGTTCAGACTTTGGCGGACTGGGCGCTAGAGCACGATCGGGCCGATGTGGTGCCAAGCCTTATGCGGGCGGCGGATTTAGGGCAAATAAAAAACGTCATCGAAAAAGCTGTTGAAGATGAAGGCGAAAAAGTTGCCTTGGCGCTGTTAAATAGCGTCAAAGATCAAGGGGAAACATTATTTCCCAACGACGATCCTGACTACCCTCATGAAAGATGGTACGCATGGCTGGACAAATTACTGTTGTCGGCAGTCGAATCCAGGCAGCTACGTATTGTTACTTGGTTGCTTGAACAGCAAGCCGATCCCAGCACAACGTTTAGGGGAACGAGAGAATGCTGTTGCCATACTAGTTTGCACAAGGCAGCCGAAAAATCTAGAAGAGAGACTGACGAGCGTATATTGGCAAGGCTTGAAATTCTTCGGTTGCTGGCCCAACACACCCGCGATATCGACAAGCCCGGCACGGTTAGTGCTGAACGCAAGGGATATACGCCCCTGCAGCTGCTGGTGGACGGTTGGTTCTTTAGCACCACCACCGCGCCCGCGCCTGCCGCAACGGATGAAAAAGAGAACGCACGGCCCGTTGTTTTACAAAAAGCCTACCAGGAAACGGCGCTTGCGCTGTTGCGGCGTGGAGCGACGCCCGATCTCGGCCCCTGCTGGGACGACAACAAGAATCACTTAGAGAGAACGGGAAGTTGGAGTGAAGAAAATTCCACCGAAAAACAGCAAAAGCTCACACGTCTGCGCGATTGGATTCAAGATGAGGCCGACGCGTTAATCCAAGGGGTCGCGCGCAACCAAATTTTGCCGCGTTGGGGTGCCGAAGAACGAGTTATACCAAGGGACTCGCACAAGGACGTGATCAACTTGATGAGTTCGTACTGTTCGGACACGCGTTGTGATCCGGAAGAGGAAGAAATGGATTAGCCGAATGGCAGAAAGAAACTTTCGCCATCCGTCGGCCTCGACACCTTCGCTCTCCGACATCCGACAATCCGCCAAATCCTATGAATCCGAGTACTAGTACCACAGATCACAGGATTTGACAGGATGACGGCGGTAAAGTCGTGCGTTTCGTCCCGATCACTCATCCTGCAATCCTATCAATCTAGTGGATTCCCCGCCGCTCGCGGCTGGGTCGCCTTTTTGGGCAAGGTCGGGGATTCATTCCCCGACCGCGCAGCCGGGGGTCCCCAAAAAGTATTGAGCAGGGGTCCCCACAAA
>JBCCEG010000023.1:0-11363 GCA_039030455.1 Myxococcota bacterium
CGCTGTTTTTTGGCGGCAAGCTCTCGCGGATTGTCTCTTTGTCCGGCGTGCTTTCGTTCGATTACTCGGAAATTTCGGCCTACCACCAGCTAAAAAAAGTCTCCAACGGCGGGCGTTTGCCGACAACCTTCGCGGTGTCGACGGGTCCCGTGCTCAAGGTTCGCCTGTCGGAGTGGAGCCTGAAATCCAGTGTGTTTTTGGAACCGGGCCTGCGTTTTGGCTACACGCGCTACATCACGACAATTGTCGCGCCGCACAACGCATTCTCGTTACGTCCTTCTCTAGGCTTGGGATTTGAGCGGGTCTACAACACAGGCTTTACCTGGAATCTTAAAGTAGGTGTCGAGCGACCCGTGGACTTGCCTAGGGCGGGCGTGCAACAAGGAACGGTGGGAGGCAGAGCGGGAATTCTACCCTTTGTCTCCGTGGGTCTAGGGTACTCCTGGTAGGACTCGGATTGACGAGGATTCAGGGGATCGTCGGATGCACGATGCGGCTCCAAAGTACAACAGGCGCGGATTCAAGGAAATCGACGGAATTGTCGAATCAAGGAAGGCGTACTAGCCGTTTCCGGTGCTTGAGCACCCTGTGGCTGTGCGTAACGTGTACAGTCGCATGCGTTGATTCTTCCGTCCGCGTCACCTCGCTGGCGCGATCGCCCCACTTTGTGACAAACCTGACGCAAGAGGCAACGCAGGGTCCGCTGTCACTCTTCGCCCGGCAAGCAAAAAACAACCCCGAGAATAGGGTCATGCTGCGACGCATCCAGGGACCGTTGGCACAGGGAGAGCCGGCGGTCATTATGGGCTCGGATGCATCCGCATGGGTCTACCCGCTGGCAAGAACACAACCCGCGTGGCGGGTTGTGCGACTCAACGCGGCGGCCGTTGCGCACGATGCGTGGAAGGCGGGCTTGGCCGCGAAACACTTCCCTCGACTAGTCCGTGTCGTTATCAAACGGCATCAGCGCGCTTGCGACGTTCGCCCAGACTGCGAACGCGTGGTGTTCGTGGTGGGCGACGACATCAAGCAGCTTGCCTATGCCGCGCCACGGCATTCTCTGGCCCCCTACCAAAGCCCGTCGATCGTCGAGAACGAGGCTGGAGCAATTCAAGAGCTACTCACGAGCGGCCCCGTTATGTTCACGCTATCGCTAGACACGTACCACGGCCTCTTTGGCAGCGGCGTCAAGAAAACGGACAACCTATCCGGGGTCACGGCCGTAGCCCGCGCGACCAACACGGCTATGTGGAGGGCCGAAGCCGCCACGTTCGCCGCGCCGACAACTCTGTGGCCCCCACCTCGGACCGCCGAACAGTTCGCCCGCGATACAGCCGCAATCGAATCGGGATGGAAAAAACACGGCCTCGTGCTGCCTGAAGATCTGACAGAAACAGCGGCACGCCTCGGCTACACCTGCATGCGTGGTCCCACCTCGTCCGACGGCCCCATAACATCGTTTATCAAGGGCATGGAAGAATTCTCGCGCGCGCAAAAGGCTCAGGGGGGAACTGTGTTTAACGGGAAACGGTTCGCGGTGCAACTCGTGGCGGACAGTTTGGGCGAAGACCCTCAAGTGCTCGCCAACCAACCCGTTCTCTTGCCAAAATCCCGTGAGCAAGCTTTGCAAGACGCGGCCGACTCGCCAATCGGAGCTTGCTTTGGGCAAAAACAGCGGCAAGAACTTCTGCAAGCGCTCCGCAGCGCGGCGGCCCGCATTGTCGACCTAGCACTGACTTTTCAGGTGGACCTGCTAGCAGCTAACGCAAGCCTAGACGACGCGAGCCGAAGGTACGCCGAAGGGGAGCTTCAGCAACGTCTTGATGATATCAACGACTTTTTGCCAGGTTTCAGCCAATCCATCGGCCCGCGCGATGTCAAGCTCGCCGGCGAGGCCTTGCTTGCCGTGAGCCATGCCCTGCGCGCGGGCAGAGTCTTTCGCCACGACCACCCAACCATCGCCGCGGCACTTGATCAAAGACTAGAAAAGATGGCGGGGCTGGCACGCAAAGCCTCGGAACGCTCCGGCAGCCCACTTTTGCAAGCGGCGGTTCGGTTGGCCGACAACAAAGACTGGCGCGACACGGCGGCCACCATCGAAAACCCATTCGGCATCTCTAGCAGCGGCACGCCGCGATCGCTGCAAGAATCGCTGCTGTTCCAATTGCGCGCCTTGTGGAACCAACAGGTGAGCAAAAACGCCAAGCCCGATGTGCAACGCGCCATGGCGACACTGGGCGACGTCGTGCTGGGGATTGCGCAAGACGGCCCCGGCGAGGCCGACAGCAAACGCCGAGAGCTCGTTGTCATCGCGGCACAAACGCTCCACGCAACGCTCAAAAACCTACCTGATTGGAAAAGCACGCCCGGGGAGTTCCTGACGTTCGCTCAAATGATGGGCTATTACGCGACACAGGGCAAGGGGGCAACCAACGTGTCGATCCTCGCTGTTCCCGACAACTCCGACAACAACGCGCGAAAAGGCAAGACAACAACCGACGACAGTGCAACCAACGGCAAGGTTCATCCGGTGACAACGCAAACCGCTGTCAATCGCCTTAACGGCCTGTGGGGTCTGACCTACAAAATCTTCGATGTGCAAGAAGAAGCGGGCGTGCTCCCTGAGTTCATCGCCTACCATAGCGGCGTGCAACAGGCCGTCGCCGGGGGATTCGACCCTACGGCACACGACGCGGCCGGTCTTTCCGACATGGAAACAGCCTTGTTCGGCACCCCCGCGAAACCCAAAAAACCCAAGAAAGATGCCATTACCGCCTGGGGCCGAGCAATCAACGGCTGGCCGGCGAACAAGCTGCCCTCCGCCGTGATGGGTTCCGCCGCGCGACTGGCCCAAGCTGCGTTTCACTCGGAAAAGGGGAAAAACTTGGGTAAGAATAGAGAGACGTTTCTCAGCTTGTTCCCCGCCGTGGGCACGGTGGCGAACAAGTTCGACGACGATTCAAGTCTGTACCGCAGTCTGACAGCAACCGCCGCCGCGTTAATGAAGCCCTCGTCGCCGCTGCACACAAGCGACAAAGGCGGCAAACACAAGTTTCAGGAAATGATCCGCAAATACAGCATCTTGACCGACAGAATCAGCAATAGCCCTGATGAGCTTGAGCGCGATCTGGGCAGGCTGTTTGAACGGGTTGTTGCTCACCCCAAAACATTAACCTCGTCCAGTCAAAACGACATGCAATACGCCGAAGTCATGGCGCGGGTGTGGCAAGTTCTGAACGCACTCATCGACCACATGGAAACCCAAAACAGCGTGCACAGGTCCGTCTACGAAACCTTTGTCTCCTTTTACGTCTCGGTCATGGACAAAAAACTTCTTTCTGGGAAAACAGTTAAAACTTTAACCGATGATGATAAAGATAATGCAAAAAAAGAGATTGAAAAAATAAAAAAGATCACTAAAAGATTGAACATCGAAATTCAAAGCCCTGCTTTCAATCACCCCGACGTGATTGTCGCGCTGCAGATGATAACTGAATTCTCCGCGGCAGCGGCCGAACTCGTCAACAAGATTCCAAACGTCCAACCAGAGCTCGCCGCGGCAATCGCCAAAGAATTTCGAGCCATTCGCGGTGCTCTGCAACAAGACGGCAAACCGGGCTACAGCGCGATGCTCACAAGCGTTGCAAAACTCAGAAACGACCTAGAGGGTTTGGCGTTCTGACCATGACTTGTTTCCCCGTCACGCCAAAACGCATTCGCGCTCTTTTGACCCTAACCGCATGCGGTTTTTTAGCGGGGTGCCTCTCTACCCCCGACGCGGCCAATCCCCGTTATACCACCGATATCTCTGGGCAAGCGGAAAGCGGGCAGCTCCCCTCCTACGTCGGCAACGTGCTTGCGCTAGTCCAAACCGACCCGACCTATTTGGAAATCGGTCAGCTGGAAAACACGTTGGCGCAACTTGGCAACAACCCCATCGCACTTGTGGGCGCGCAAGGGGAAGACGCGCGAATCCGCCTGCGAACAGTGGCCGAACGCATCCGCGCCAAACAAACGCGACAAATTCTAGACACACACCGCATCGTTGAATTGGACCTAGAAACCATGCGGCAAGATGTCAACGACCCCGACACCTACCGTGCACTGCTGCTGAAGGTGGCACGGCGGCGAGCATACCAAAACAACCACGGCGGTAAAAAAACCGTGTTTTTTATTCCGAGCATAACCACCTTGCCCTATGACGTCGTTTGTGGGCAACGATTGCCCAAGCATCAGCCAGCCTGTGACGCCCAGCGGCACGAGCTGCTTGACGAGCTGGCCACCGTCGGCAACGGCACGGTCCTTGGCACCGACGTCGATATGTTTAAACGCTTGCGCGCAAGCCGTGACACGGTCATCCGCGTAAGCAGCATGACCGCCGTCGATCTCAAGGCGTTCGTCCAACGCGCCTATTCCATCCTTGCCGAAGAAACTTCGACCCTGATCGCGCGTTTGGTCCGTGCCCACCCACCACGCGATACCGGCTCGTTGGATGAAGCGTTGCGCTTGGCACGCGAGGCCGACGCGGGCAAAACCGACCAGGAGCTTGTCAACATGACCGCCGAACGAATCGGCAAACAGCCAAGGGCATTACAAACTCTCATCGATGACTCCCGCTCACTGCAAGAGTTCGACAAAGAAGCGTTGATCAATCCTCCCGAGACACAAAACGGCGTCAAACAAGAGTTGATCACCGAATTGTTTACTCTGGTGGGACAAGCCAAACGCATCGCCGATTTCGTGGTGACGGCCAACGCTGCAACAGGCAACCTGCAGACAAACGCGACAATCGCGGCACAACTAGACGGCTACGCACAACTCATGGCCGGCAAACTCTATCTGCTGCGCGCGCAGGCCAACGATGCCGACACGCCAACACTGCAAAGCCTGGTGAACACGCTCGAACAACTCCACAAAAGCCTCCACGACAGGCTCAAGAACCGCACGGCGATTCAAGCACTCAAACAGGCCGTTGACGCCGTCAACGACGATATCACCGGATGATGGAATACCACGTTGAACATGACTGATTTGGGCAATCACGCGCGGGCAACAAGCACCAAAGGAATATTCCGCATGGAATGCGCCGTCGCGATCAACATCCATGCCAAGCCCACGGCGATTTGGTCTCTACTAACAGACGCGGCGCACATGCCGCGGTGGAACTCCACAGTGCTGAACATTAACGGGCACATTGCGCCAGGTGAACGGATCGCGCTCAAATCGACACTAGACCCTAAGCGAACGTTCAAGCTCAAGGTCAGCACGTTCGATCCACCGTCAAAAATGGTCTGGCAAGACGGCATGGCGCCTATGTTCAAAGGTGTTCGAACCTACACACTGACGCCGCAGCGCGACGGCTCCACGAGCTTTACGATGACGGAAACCTTTACAGGCCTTATGCTGCCTCTCATTGCAAAGTCGCTGCCGGACTTCAAACCCTCTTTTGAACAATTTGCCTTAGATCTCAAGCAAGTATCCGAGCGGAAAGAGTACCAGGATTCAAAAGACTGACCACGGATTATGTGTCCGAATCAATCTCGTGAATCCGAGTAAGGGAACGCAACTACCTATTTTCCATAAGATGGTGTCGTAACAAACGCCGTGCCTCCTTGAGTCCGTCCGAAGGAACATGCGACGGCCATGGCAAAAAGGCATCGGGAATTTTAAAACGCGCGAGATGTTGTGCTAAATGTTCACGCAACGCCGCCACGGGCGGCGGCACGTTTCCCAACACGAATTGCACGAACGCCACGGGGCGCTGACCGAATTCTTCACTCGGTTGGGGCAGCACCGCCGCCTCGTGCACACCCGGATGCAGCCGCAGTGCCGCTTCCACTTCTTCGGCCTGAATGTTTTCGCCGCCTGAAACAATGCGATTGTCCTTGCGGCCGACAACGTGCAGATTGCCCTGTTCGTCCAGCTGGCCTAAATCGCCCGTGACAAACCAATCGTCCTCACCACGCGCCCGGTCCAGCTTGCCACGGGACAATGCATAACCGCAAAATAGTGTCTTTCCGCGAACGGCTATCTCACCGTCGGCCCCGACACGCAGCTGCCGCCCCGGCAGCACGGAGCCTGAAGTCCAAGGGCCCGCTTCGGGTAACGGCAACGCCCCGGCCGTCACTTGCGACGCTGCTTCCGTGCAGCCATAGGTCGTGACGATGGGTAGCTTGTGAGCGGCCGCCTGCCGCAGCAAGTCTTGTGGCAGCGGACCGCCGCCCAACAAAATCGCCTTCATTCCCCGCAGAACACGAACCGCTTCTCTCTCTTGCAGCAGGCGCAAGAGTTGCGTGGGCACGAGTGACAGATGCGTCACACGCAAGTGCGCCAACAGCGGAATGCTCAAGCGCAACTCCTCCGGTCGCGCCAGTGCAAGCGAGCCGCCGCTCACCAGAGCGCGACACAGAATGGCCAAACCACCCACATGGTAAAGCGGCAACGACAGCATCCATCGATCGCCGGGGCCAAAGCGAACATGCTCTACCGCCGCGGCCGCGCTGTGCAAATGGTGCGCTAGGGTATGGACCACCGATTTGGGCCGCGCCGTGGTGCCCGAGGTGCGCAGAATCGTGGCGGGCGCTTTCCACCGTTGCTCCGGTAACAAGGGCTGATCGGGTTTTTGGTTTTCCGCCCCCTGCGACAGCAAAGGAAACCATGTCACATGCAAACGAGGGTGCAACGCCTTCACGAGCTCTTTCGGCGGCCCGTCGGACATATTAATCGTGTTGTATAGCAACCGAACACAGCCCATTCCGCGCAGCCACGGCAGTAGCACCTTCCACGGCTCGCGCGTGGGACACAGCACCGCCACCGCACCCGCCTGCCAGCACCCCAACAATGCCATCGTGAACAACACGGCGTTGTTGCCGTACAATCCCACGCGCTGCCCCGGCCGAATGCCCAACACCCGCCGGAGCTGATTGGCGGCGTGCAAGGCTTGGCACAACGTCGACTCAGGCGGAACCTCGCCCGTCACAACATGAATAGCCGGGGGATAGACCGTTATCATTTCCGCTCACTTTTTGGCAATGGTTCCGATGCACCGCGCACGACAGCCAAGTTCACGCCCGCGGGGTTTCGCCCAAGGGGCCTCGCGGCACCAGTCCCTCCAAACTCGTCAGGGCCGACGGTCGTCCCCTTCCCGTGTAATAGATGATGGGATAGACCTCGACAGGCGATCGATCCCCGGCGCTCTTGGCGTGCATGTCATGGATCCGCTCATGGCAACACTCCACGCATTCCCGCATGAAGGAGTAAGGCTTGCAGCATTGCAAAATGGCGACGTAAATCCATCCTTTTTTGGGGCGGGTGGGCATACGCAGCACCGTGTCTCCGATAATGTCTTGCATCGCCGGATCCACAAATCGGCCCTCCATGATCTCCATCTTGGTCATCCTGGCCCTTCTTTTGACAGAAGGAGCCAACCTCCGGCAAAACAAGCGCGCATTCCCCGGTTTGCGTAGAAGCTCGCGGAAGAATGTCGTGGAGGCTCGCTCGGTGGCAAGAATCTCGCGCAGGTATTCGTATTTATATTGTTTGAGCCGTTCCAACTCCCTTTCGCGTTCCGTCATGGCTCTTCTCCTCCCGCCGCCCGACAACGGCAAGCTACTACTACCGCAGATCACAGGATTTGTACGGATGGTCGGATGAAACGCGCGAGTTCACCGCTGTCATCGTCACGTGTTTTGTCCAAACCATGCATCCGACAATCCTGTGAATCCGAGTGCTACGGTTTCATCTTACCCACGAGATAAAGACAAGCAACTTCTTGGAGCGAAAATCGTGTAGATGGCCGCCACTTTTAGGCTACTGCTTCGTGATATCCAGCACATACACTACGTGCCAGTGGTACCTGCCTACTCTACCGTCGCGCGCGTTTCGGTTTTCCGGAAACCTCGGCGTGTTTTGCCCCGCGGCCCCCACGTAGAAATCTAGATCACCGATCCGTTGTCGTGTATTAGCCTGCGGCGCCGTCGCCATCAAATGCGCTGTTTGCCCACCTCCGGCGAACCACGCCTTCCACGCGATTTCCCGTTCCACCAAGAGGTTGTTGATGATTGCCGCTGGAATTTCCAGAACCCCCGGCATTACCAGAACCGTTTGCATTCCCGTTACCCGAAGACTCTTTATCTTTCTTTTTTTGATGACCGGTACGCGACGGGTCTTCGTCCTCGCCAACACCCAAACGATCGGGATCAAACTGATTGGACCACCCGAACGGACTGTCTTCATGCTTGGAATCGGCATCGACGAAGTTACCTTGATCGATCCTAGGATCTTGTGATTCGACGGGCGCGCCGCAACCCACAAGCGACAGAGCGGCACCTAGGAAAATTTTAATGTAACTACTATTCAATCCATTCATGACAAGTTATACCAATCCGCGAAAAAACGTTCCTCACCCTGTCATTCCTGCTCCTGTTCGGAGCCAGGGGCAAGCTCCAGCAGGAATCCAGAAAAAATGGGAGCGGCGAATGCACGGGGGGTTGTCGATTTTGTAACATTATTTTTTGGGATTGGTATTATTCTAATAAATTTATTTCTGTTTGTCAAATTTGCTGTTTTCAACATGGTATTTTGTCATTCCCGCCCAAGGCCGCCGCGCGGCGAGATCCCGCGGCGGTGGCCGACGTGATGCGTTTATGTGAAGATAGGTCCAATGCAATTACAACGATTCGCTCGCGTGACGGCAATGGGTTCGTATATTCCGCCCCGTGAGGTGACGAACGACCAATTGGCGCAACGGATAGAGACGTCGGACGAATGGATTCGTCAGCGGACGGGGATCCGCACGCGCTTTCTGGTGGACCCGGCCGCCGGAGTGAGCGGGACAACCGACATGGCCGAGCGCGCGGCCAACAACGCGCTGCAAGCAGGCGACATTGACCCTACGACGTTGGACATGATCATCGTGGGAACGGTAACGGCCGACCCTCGCATGCCGTCGGCCGCTTGCATGCTGCAGCATCGTTTGGCGGCACACCGCGCCTGTGCTTTCGACATCTCGGCCGCCTGCGCTGGGTCGCTCTACGGCTTGGCGGTGGCCAACGGGTTTATCGCGGCCGGTTCACACAAGCGCATCTTAGTGGTGGGGAGCGAAACCATGTCGTCGGTGTTGGACTGGTCTGACCGCGGCACGTGTGTTTTGTTCGGCGACGGTGCCGCGGCCGCCGTGGTTGAACCCAGCTCGGATCCCCGCCAAGGGTTTCACAAGTTCGACCTTTATAGCGATGGTTCGCAACACGCGTGTTTACAGCTGGCCGAAGGCGGCAAGGTGACCATGAACGGCCGCGCCGTCTATCGCTCGGCGGTAGCCGCCCTGGTAGATGCCTCGCAACGGATTTTGCGCGAGGCGGGTTTGTGTGCCGACGACTTGGCGCTGGTGATTCCCCATCAAGCGAACGTACGCATCATTGAATCCATTGCCAAGCGCTTGGGCATAGAGCTTGGGCGATTCGCCGTTAACCTAGACCGCTACGCCAATACGTCCAGCGCATCGTTGCTGCTAGCGTGGGACGAAGCGAGGCGTTCAGCTCGCATCAAGCAAGGGGATTGGGTTTTGCTGCTGGCGATTGGGGCTGGCATGGCGTGGGGCGCGGCGCTTTATCGCGTGTGACCCAACCCTGTTATTCCCCTATTGCCAACGGCGAAAAGTGGGGTATAGTGGCCAAAGGTTGTAGCGCTAACCGGGGTCCAACAACCGTCGCGTCAGGAATTCTTGGCTATGCGGAAATATATTGCAATAATGCCAATCACGGAAAGTAACGTTCCCTTCCTATCATCCCTGCGAAAGGTTGTCACCCCTGCCCCCGAGCGCAGGAGCGGAAATCCATCACAAAATCCCGAAAAAGTCACCGCAAGCTTGCTACACACTTGCATTGCATTACGCGATCGAATTATTGTAGCTTGTAAAAAGGTGAGTTACCGCAGAGAGGAGTTGATGTTGTGGGCGTAAGTCAAATTGACCTGTGGATCGTCGGCGCATACCTAGTCGCCACCCTTGTGATCGGGCTGTATTTTGGTTGGAAGCTCGAAAGCTTTAAAGAGTTTGCCATTGGCGACCGAAAGATCGGCACGATGGCCCTATTCGCAACCATGTTTGCCACGGCTATTGGTGCTGGCACTACTCTTGCTGCTAGCGAAAAAGTTTTCGTTTTAGGAACTGTGTTTATTTTCATTCGTTTCGGTCTGTTCATTGCCAGCGTCTTGCACAGCCTCGTTTTCAAAGATATGAGCAAGTGTTTGGAGTCTTCGATTTCCATAGGTGACATTGTTGGCTATTTCTATGGCAAGTCTGGCAAGCTGATCTCCGGCGTTGTCACCGTGATCGCATACACGGGATATATTGGATTACAAGTCAAGGCAATCGGCTATCTTTTTGAGTATTTTTTGGGGATAACATCCACGCAAGGTGTCTTCTTGGGAGTCGGCCTGGTGGTGTTATATTCCTCCCTCGGCGGCATTCGCGCCGTCACGGCCACGGACATTTTGCAGTTCGCCATGCTGGCGATTGCCCTACCATTCTTGGCCTTGTGGGCGCTGCGGCAAGCGGGAGGCCCCGAAGTAGTTAAGCAAGGTTTGCCTGCGGGGCACCTCAACTTTTTCCCGCACGGTCCTAATGCGAAAGAGCACCTTTCCCTATTTGCCCTTTACTGTTTCCCCGGTATGTATGGCATTATCCTGCAACGTTTGCTGATGGCTAAAGATGCCACACAGGGTGCGCGCGTTTGGCTGGCGGCAGGTATGGCAAAAGTCTTGTTTTTCTGCATTGTAGGTTTGATAGCGCTCATCGCCGTGGCCGTGAATCCCGAACTGAAGCCTAAGTTGGCCATGCTTTGGGTTATTGAACAATACACATCTCCCGGAGTGTATGGTCTGATGGTAGTGGGTTTGCTAGCCGTGGTCATGTCCACCGCCGACTCCTCTTTGCATGTCTCTTCCATTGCCCTAACACACGACGTCGTCGGGGTTTTGCGCAACAAAAAGCTAGATTCAAAGACTGAGCTACGGTTAGCTCAGGTTATGTCGCTGATTATCGGTGCCCTGGCCATTTGTGTCGCGCTATGGTTTAGCGATCTATTGAGCATCGCCATAGCTTTCCGCTCCTTTTGGGCTCTTGCCATCCCCATACCTCTCATCGCCGCCGTTTACGGTTTCCGCGCCAGTCCACGCACGTTTCTTCTTGCGGTTACCGCTGGTGTGGTGACTTCTGTGGGTTGGGATCGATTCGCGCCTGAAGGCGCGATGGGCGCCTTCGTCCCCTCCATTGTCGTGCACACCATCGTCTTCTTCACGGCGCGCATGTTCGATCCATTACACATCCGCATCGAGAAGAAGCCCGACGGCAGCGCGGTTGCCTA
>JBCCEG010000024.1:0-11240 GCA_039030455.1 Myxococcota bacterium
ATCCCGGCCGCTAGCCCCGCTAAGAGCGCCCGCGCGGCGAGAGCTGCCGCGGCGCCGACTCCGCGCATCAAGCGACGTCCATCTTTTCTAGCGCATCCAGGACCGCAAATCACAGGATTTGACAGATGGCCGGATGTGGGAAAGTGGAGATGACAGTGGAAAAATCGCACGCTTTATTCAAGCCGGTCATCGCCGCAATCCTATCAATCCCTCTGGTCTGCGGTATTAGGGTGGAGCGTTGCGCACTGATAAAGTGCGTGACAAAAGGGTGCGCGGGGCGTTGTTGCAACGCCTCAAGGGAACCCTGCTGCACGATGCGGCCGCGTCGCATGAGCACGATGGTATCCCCTAAAAAGCTCGCCTCGGCCAGGTCGTGTGTCACCAGCACAACGGTTTTGTCTAGATTTCTGACAAGCTCGCGCAGCTGGGTTTGCAACTTAGAGCGCGTGAGCGGGTCCAAGGCCCCCAGCGGTTCGTCGAGAAAGAGCATATCTGGGTCTAGCATGAGTGCGCGCATTAAACTCACGCGCTGTCGTTGTCCGCCTGACAGCTGCACGGGGTAACGCGACAGGTGAGTCGTGGGAAAATGGGCCAACTCGGCCAGTTGTTGGACGCGCGCGGCAATCCGCGCTTCACTCCACCCCACGTGACGCGCCGGCAAGCTGACATTACGCTCGGCGCTAAGGTGAGGGAACAGACCGCCGCCCTGAATGACATATCCCATTTTGAGTCGGGCGGCTTGAATGACCGAGTCGGTTAAGTGTTGATGCTGGAATCGGATGTGCCCATGGTCGGGCCGCAGCAACCCAACCATCAGGCGCATCAATGTCGATTTGCCGCATCCGCTGGGCCCCACGATCGCCACGGCTTGGCCTGCTCGCACTCGCAATTGCGTAGGGGCAAGCGCCTGAAAGGCACCATATGACTTACAGGCACCTTCTACACACAACATGGCTTTGGATTTGGCAATGGACTTATGGATCTGTATTTCGCCCATTGTCGCGGATTCCCTCTTTGTCCGCAAGCGCGGCTTCACTTGTCACGACCCCTGCGCCAGCAAGGCTTTAACCTTGGTTCGGGAGAAACCGGCTTGCAGCAGCAAGACCGCTTTCACCATCGTATTCATTTCCGAGGCCAACAGGTGCATTTCCTTGAGATCAGCGCGTTTTTTCTCATCCGCCTTGCCGTAGTGGGTCAGGTAGTTCCGCGTGCGCACGACGCGCGTCACAAAATCCTTCCGGAGCTGCTGTTTGAGAATGAACACGTCGCGCAACTCGTCTAGCACTTCGAGTAAGCGCTTGCGCAGGCTGGCTTGGCCCTTGCGCGTGCGGCTGTGATAGGTTTCGATCGCCTGAATAAGATGCAGGAATTTGTTTTGCGCATAGAGACTGGGGCCGAAGACAATGGCGAAGTACAGCAAATGGATAGGTTGTAGCACGTGCGCCTTGGCGAACCAGTTGCGCAGGTATGTGTCTAGTTTCTTGGCGATATCCTTGAGCGTGAACAGGGGTTGAGGAGTTTGGCGCAAGGGTTTGGCGGGTTGGGGGAACCCTCGCAGGCGGTGTAGCAGACGGCAGGGTTGGTTGCAGCCGGGCATTCGCGCGTGCACGCCGCAAGGTTGCACCGGCGCGTTAGCGCCAAAGCTGAGGAAATTTTGCAACAGCATGAGTGCGTGTTGGCAGTCTTGCCAGTCTCTGGGGCGCGTGTGCGTGATCTCTACAAAGGGTGTTTGCTTGAGCCGAATTTCGCTGTTACTGTGCGTGCTCGTTACTGAAAAGCCCATGGTCACGTTGCAATCCGCCATCTTGCAGCTAATGGGGCGGGGTAGAGCGTGTGAGATATGATAGGCGCGACGCTCTTGGGTTTTGCTGTTGCGGCTGTGCATGCGAAACCCGGCGGTGTTCGCCCAGGTTGCCAAATGGGAATAATGGACACGCACGGTATCAAACTGGAGCTGCCGCGGGTCGGTGATGTGTTGTCCCAGCACAACGAGTTCGGCGCGAAAGCTCCAGGGCAAGGGTGACCAAGCAACGCTTTCCACCTCTTGCATAACCTTTCGAGGACTAGGAGCGCCGGATACGTGACACAGAGTGATGAGCCGACCCTGGCTACCGACTCCCAGCACGATCTCTTGTCTGCTGGCCGTCTCGCCTTGCAGTGACGCAAACGGCCCGAACGTGGTGAGATGGGCGCCGGTAAAAGGTTCGAAGCGCAACTCGCCGTGGACGGTCTCTCGTGGTTGTGCCGGCAACCACCACACCCCTGTGCGGCAAAATGCGTCCAAACCGACAGCCTCCTTCCGCTGCCGTCACGGGGGCAGCATTTTTATCGTTGCCGTTTGCGTCTATAAAGAAGAAGCAGCGAACAGGGGCGGGACATTCCCAAAACGGAAGCAAAAGATGCCCAGGGACGGAATCGAACCGCCGACACGAGGATTTTCAGTCCTCTGCTCTACCGACTGAGCTACCTGGGCAAGGTGCCTTCCATAAATTGACTCCATGCTTCCACACTTGGAGTGCTTTGGTCAACGGAGTGCTACATTGCCCATACGGTAATCTTTTTACCATCAGGAGCTGTTTCATGCTTGACCCAAACGCGTTCGTCCAAGCTTTTACCCTCGCGGCGGGGTCACCTTATTGGGCAAGGTCGGGGATTCATTCCCCGACCGCGCAGCCGGGATCCCCACAAAGTACCGGAGCGACAGCGAGGACACTTTGTGGGGCAAGGCGAAGCGAAAACTTTTTGGGGTTGAATTAAGCCAGCGTTTTGGCCTTCTCTAGCACCTCGTCAATCGTGCCCACCATGTAAAAGGCCTGCTCGGGGAGATCATCGTGCTTGCCCTCCACGATCTCGCGGAAGCTGCGAATGGTGTCTTCAAGCTTGACATATTTGCCCCCAGAACCGGTGAACACCTCGGCCACCGCGAAAGGCTGTGAGAGAAAACGCTGCATCTTGCGTGCCCGCGACACGACTAGCTTGTCTTCGGCCGAGAGCTCGTCCATGCCCAAAATCGCGATGATATCCTGCAAATCCTTGTAACGCTGCAACACGGACTGCACCTTTCTCGCCACCTCGTAGTGATCCTTGCCCACAACGTCCGGGCTAAGCATGCGGCTGGTGGAATCCAGCGGATCCACTGCTGGATAAATGCCCAAGTCCACGATGGCGCGGCTCAACACCGTAGTGGCGTCCAGGTGAGCAAAAGCGGTAGCCGGCGCCGGATCGGTCAGGTCATCGGCGGGCACGTAGATAGCCTGAACCGACGTGATGGATCCATCGCGCGTGGATGTGATGCGCTCTTGCAGCTCACCCATCTCCGTGGCAAGCGTGGGTTGATACCCCACGGCCGAGGGGATCCGACCCAACAACGCCGACATCTCCGAGCCCGCCTGGGTAAAACGGAAAATATTGTCGACAAAGAGCAGCACGTCCTGACCCAAGTTGTCACGGAAATGCTCGGCCACCGTAAGGCCCGACAACGCCACGCGCGCTCGTGCCCCGGGAGGCTCGTTCATCTGGCCGTAAACCAAGGCAACCTTACTCTCCTCCGAATTCACCTTGCCTGTTTTGGCGTCTCGCTTGATCACGCCCGACTCGCACATTTCGTTGTACAAGTCACGCCCCTCGCGCGTGCGCTCTCCGACGCCGGCAAAAACCGACAGACCGCCGTGGCCTTTGCCAATGTTGTTGATGAGCTCTTGAATGAGCACGGTTTTGCCAACCCCGGCGCCGCCAAAAAGACCAATCTTGCCGCCGCGGGCATAAGGAGCCAACAAGTCGATCACCTTGATACCCGTTTCTAGAATGCTGGCCTCGGTGCTTTGGCTGGTAAAGGGCGGCGGCTTTCTGTGAATCGAAGACCGCAGTTGCGTTTGCACGGGCCCTTGCTCGTCAATGGGCGCGCCCACGACGTTGAGAATGCGCCCCAGCGTTCCCTTGCCCACGGGCACGGAGATGGGGGCACCCGTGTTGTTCACGCGCGCGTCGCGCGCCAGCCCCTCGGTGGCGTCCATGGCCACGCAACGAACCGTGTTTTCACCTAAATGCTGCGCGACCTCGAGAACAAGGTTATTCTCTTTGTCGCTGAGTTCAGGGTTGGTGACTGTCAAAGCCGTGAGAATCTCGGGCAAGTCTTCGGGGGGAAACTCCACATCCACCACGGGGCCGATGACTTGCGTAACGCGGCCTTGGGGCAACTCCTGTGACACCTGCTCACTCCTTGGCAATAAACACTTTGTCTTACTATATCGCACCTCATTGCAATGAGCCAACACGACACGCGGATTCAGCGGTACTCATTCGCCGTGCGCCTAAGCTATCTAGGGCACCGGTTCCACGGCGTGCAACCGCAAGGACAATTGCCCACCGCGGCGCAAGCGCTGCGAGACCGCGTTTGGCGGTCGGTCGGCCGTCAACCCAGGAATTTGTGCTTCGCGGCGCGTACGGACAAAGGCGTCAACGCGTTCGGGGCGGTCGCGACGTTTTGGCTGCCCAACGACATCGACGCGAATCGGCTCATCCAACACCTAAAAATGCCGCGAGACGACGGGCTGCTGTCGGCGACCGCGCAAATCGCGCCGAGGAAAATCCATGCCCGAGGCAGCGCACGAGGCAAACACTACCGTTACGTGCTGGAAGACAACTGCCCGCCGGGCACGCCGGTCAACCCCCTGGCCTGGCAAATCCCCGCGGCACTAGACATCCAACGCATGCGACAAGCGGCTTCTTTCCTGCGGGGCACACACGATTTCCAGTCGTTCCGCGCCGCGGGCTGCCAAGCAGCCTCATCCGTCAAGACGTTGCATCACATTGAGATCAAAGGACCCCCGCCACTGTCTAACGGGCGCCGACAACTGTGGATTGATCTAACGGGCGACGCATTTTTGCGGAAGATGGTGCGCCTTCTTGTAGGGTTGCTGGCGGCGGTCGGTACCGGCGCGCGTCACCCCGATGACGCGGCCCAAATCCTCCATGCCCGCGACAGGCGTTTCTTGCGCGGAATTATTGCGCCGGCGCACGGTTTGAGTCTGCTGTGGGTGGCTTTTCCCGCGTTGTCGCGCCCGAATGCCGCCGCAACTCCTCTTGCCACACCCGGGCCACCTGCATGGCAAGTTGCTGCAAGTGCCCCTGATCCTCTCCCTCCAGCAAAATACGCCCCTTTGCCTCCGTGCCGCTGTAGCGAACGAGAATGCGGCCCTGATCGCCCAAGGCACGTTCAATCGTCCGAATCAATTGATCCGTCTCGGGCAACCGGGTCAACGGCAATCTGCTAGCAACAGGCACGCTCAGCAAAACACGGGGCGTGGGCCGGAATCGCGCGGCCAACTCAGACAGGGACCTGCCACTTCGTTGCAAGGCAAAGGCAAGCAACAACGCGGCCATCAGACCGTCACCCGCGGCACTATGAGGGAGAAAGAGAATATGGCCCGACGGCTCACCGCCAAAATGCAGCCCCAGCTCACGCGCTCGCGCGGCCACGTGTCGATCTCCCACGGGTGTGCGCTCCATGGCAATGCCCCTGCTCCGCAGCTGACGACACAACCCCATGTCGCTCATCACGGTGGTCACCAGCGCGTCGCCTCGGAGCAACCCTCGCTCCTTGAGATCCGCGGCCAGCAGCAACAGCACGGCATCTCCCGATACCCCGGCCCCTGTCTCATCCACGAAAGCGGCCCTGTCGGCGTCCCCGTCCAACGCCACGCCAAAGTCAACCGATGTGCCTTGAACAAAACCCCGTACGTGCCCAAGGTGCTCCGATCCAACGCCTTGGTTAATGTTTTGCCCCGTCGGCTGGTCGGCCAGCACCGCCACTTGCGCGCCCAGCCGCCGCAGCACGGCGGGGGCAAGCTGATAAGCAGCGCCATGAGCACAATCCACCGCGATGCGCAGGCCTTGCAACGGCTTGCCCGCGGGCAGCAACGACTTGAGGAGACGTGTATAGGTTTGGGCCTTGGTTTGCCGCCACGGCATGGAGTCATCGGGTTCGGACTGGATCCCCGTTGGATCCCTGCTTTCGCAGGGATGACAGGGAGAGAGACCCCGAGCAGGGGCGGGGATGACAGAAAGGGAAGCCATGTTGCCAAGCTCGCTTTGCGCCATGTGCTGCAGTTGCCTCTCCACGGCAAGCTCTAGCTTGTTCCCCTCGTTGTCGAAGAGCTTAATGCCGTTGTCGGACGCGGGGTTATGACTCGCCGACACCATCACGCCGGCGCGGCAGCGCCCGTGCCGCGCCATGCAAGACAGAGCCGGTGTGGGGAGCACACCCAGCCCTACCGCCTTGACTCGCGCCCGGGCCAACCCCGCGCACAGGGCCGAGGCCAACGCGGGCCCGGACTCACGCGTATCCCACCCAACCAACACCCGACCACCGCCGCGCGCGCGCAAGCGGCGACCGTCTAGCCCACCAAGCGCAATGAGGCGTCCCAGTGCCAACCCCAAGGCGCGCATACAGGGCCGGTTCATGGGAGGAACACCCACGGGGCCTCTCAAACCGTCCGTGCCAAACCAATCCGTCTCTTGCATGTAATCTTCCTCGTTCACGCGGCAAAAGCAGCCCCAAATTGCAGGGACCAAGCCGATGTCATGCAGGCAATCATAGGCAAAGAGCCAACCTGCCGGCAAATTTTCCTCATTTTTATAAGGCAACGAAACCCGCACAAAATTCCCGCGAGACGGGAAATCACGCGGACCGATACTTTATCTCTTGGGCGCAACCGTGCCACCCTATAGGCATGGATGCCTCCAGCCAACCACCCGTTCGCATCGCCAACCCTCGCGGCCCGCTGCCGCGCGGGATGGACGACTTCGCCAAGGCGATCACGCGGGGGTGTTGCCTGGTGGACAAGACGCCGCTTGTCGACCGCATTCTCAACGGCGACGACGAGGTGACGCTGATCACCCGCCCGCGCCGGTTCGGCAAAACGACGAACATGAGCATGCTGCGGTATTTCTTCGAGACACCGCCTGCGGGAACGAACACAAGGGCCTTGTTTGACGGGTTGCTGGTGGAAGAGGACGCGGCGACGATGGCGCATCAAGGCAAGTACCCCGTGATCAGTCTGACCCTCAAGAGCGCCAAACTCCCCACGTGGGAGGAGGCTTACGGCGAGTTGTGCTCGCTGATCAGGGCCGAACTGGAACGGCACATTGTCACGCGCGGCGTGGATTTCTCGTGTTTACCACCGAGTGAACGGGAGGTTTATCAGCGAACCTTGGCGGGTCAAGGAACGCAAAAGGATTGGCGTCACTCGTTGGAACTGCTGTGCAAGCTGTTGACGCTGCACCACAACAAGGACAACCCTAATCAATTGAGTTGGACCCATCCGGTTGTTTTGGTTGACGAGTATGACGCCCCTATTCATGCGGCGTATACCCATTCCATCAAGCGTGGCGAGGATCCGAATGACGATGAGTCCCACTACGGTCGCATGATTGACTTTATCCGCTTGCTGCTTGGCAACGCGCTCAAGGGCAACAAGTATTTGCACAAAGCCGTGCTCACGGGCATTCTCAGAGTGGCGAAAGAGGATATCTTTTCCGGTTTGAGCAACCCCGGCGTCTACGGCGTGTTGGAGGATCGCTTTGCCGCTTCTTTTGGTTTTACCGAACCCGAGGCTCGCGAGCTGCTAACGCGGCGAGGATTGGCCGACCGCCTTGACGCCGTGCGGGCCTGGTATGACGGCTATTGCATCGGCGCGGACAACCCGGTCACCATTTACAACCCCTGGTCGGTGGTGAGCTACCTAGCCAACCCCACCAAGGTTCCCCGCTTGTATTGGGTCAACACCAGCGACAACGCCCTGGTGCACACGCTGTTGCGCTGCTCGGACGCGGACATGAAGAATGAACTGTTACAGGTGCTGTTTGGTTCCTCCAAGCACATCGCGCGGCCGATTCTCGACGAAGCCCCCTTGCGTTCGCTCACGGGGGCCGCGCGTGAGCTGTGGAGCCTGCTGTTGGCCTCCGGCTACGCCACGGCCGATAAAACGGAGCGGGATATCAAGGAAGGCGGCCCCAATATCGCTTCTCTGCGGGTGCCGAACGTGGAGGTGAAGTGTCTGTACAAAGACCTGATCGAGAGCTGGTTCGCGCAAGAGCCGCGCAAGGAAAAGACCACGGGCATGGTCAAGGCGCTGCTGGCCGGTAACGGCGAGCTGTTCGCGCAACGGTTACAGGCGTTTGTGCACGCGAGCATGAGCTATTTCAACACGGGTGGCGACGACCCCGAGCGGGTCTATCAAGCCTTTGTCTTGGGGCTGTTGGTGCAATTGGAACAAGACTATCGCCTGCGGTCCGAGCGTGAAGCGGGAGAGGGACGGGCGGACGTGTCGTTGATCCCCAAACAACCGAACAAGCCGGGGATTATCCTGGAGTTCAAGCTGGCAGAAAATGTTTTGGGGCAACGGGATCAAGCCGTTGTGGAGCAAGGATTACAGCAAACCGCGCAAGCGGCGCTGCGACAGATCAAGGACAAGCACTATGCCGCCGCGTTCGTGGATTGCCAGTGCTCCTTTGTCTTGGCTGTTGGGGTGGCCTTCGCGGGGAAAAGTTTGACCGTCGCGCATGAGCGACTGGGGGAATAGGAAGTAATCTGTCAAAATGACCGCAACGAGAGTTTGTCAATGGCACTGATCGCAATTCAGCGCAAGACCGCGCACAACAACCGGATCCCAGGCCCCGCAGGGGCCTCTGGCGCACCCGCAGGGGCAACCGACCAGCTGGCGATTAGCGAGAAGGCTGCCACGCACATCCTCGAACTCGGACATCGAGAGACCGGTAGCAACGCCCTGCTGCGCATTGCCATTGAGGGGGGGGGTTGTGGGGGATTCCGCACTCGCTTCCGCTGGGAAAGCACTTCTAACCCCAACGACACTGTTTTTACCCGAGGGGATGCCCGCGTTTGTATCGACGCTAAATCGCTACGGGTCTTGCAAGGGAGCACGCTGCACTGGCGCGAAGAACTGGGACGCAGCGGTTTTCACATTGCCACGGGCCAAAAATCGTCCTCGTGTTCGTGTGGTCAGTCCTTTTCGCTACTGTAGCCTTCGATCGACAACTCCCCCAACCAGGGCAACAACCCTTTTTCCGTCTGATCCACGCGCAACGGTGTGATGGAAATGTGCCCATCGGCAACCGCTTTGCAATCCGTTCCAGGCAGCGTTTCGTAGCCGACCCACTGCCCGCCAATCCAGTAGTAAGACTTTCCCCGAGGGTCTTTGCGCTCTTCCACGTCGCGCGAATACGCGTGGCTGCCAAGCCGCGTCACGGCGAATCGGCCCGTGCACTCGCGCTTGGGCACATTCACGTTAAGCAACATGTCCGCGGGCAACGACATGGTCAACAGCTTGGCGCACAGGCTCCGCGCGAAGCCGGCCGCTTGCGCGAAATCAAAGCCGTGATCCGCCACCAACGAAAACGCCGCCGACGGCACTCCTAGCAGCACCCCCTCCATCGCCGCCGACACGGTGCCGGAATACAGCACTTCGTTACCCAGATTTCCGCCGTGATTGATGCCCGAAACGACCAGGGCGGGTTGACGCGGACGCAAAACGTGGTGGATACCCATGTACACCGCGTCCGTCGGCGTTCCATCCACGCTGTAAACACGGATAGGCCCGTGAGGAGTCTCCCAATTAGGGTATTGGCGCAGACGCAAGGGATGGCGCAGCGTCATGGCGTGACTCACGGCGCTTTGATCCGCGTGCGGTGCCACGACAACCACCTCTCCCAAGGGCGCCATGGCATGCGCTAGCGTGCGCACCCCTTCCGCCGCCACTCCATCGTCATTGCTCACTAAAATGACCGGTTTCGCCATCTCTTTTTTCTCCATTGCCGCTTCCCACCGAAACCCTGGTCGGAGCGACAGGATTTGAACCTGCGACCCCTTGACCCCCAGTCAAGTGCGCTACCAAACTGCGCCACGCTCCGACAACACAACGTTTCGTTCCGCTCCCTGTCGTTCTACCCAAAGTAGCGCGCGCAAGCAACCCAAAGCAGCGACAACAGTCGCATCAACACCCCGCGACGTCACGGTTGATCTTCCCGCCGGACCCAGCGGTGACAGACATGAGTCTGCTTGCCGCAAAAGCCGATGCCCAATTGCAACACGCCCTTGGGCGGGTGGTCGGCGAACTCGGCGCCGTAATTCTTGGCTTGAATTTGCGCCAGCGCTTGTTTGGCCGCTTGTTCCAACTCGTCTCGCGCTTCGGTTTGCTTAAACTCCATGATCACCCCGGGCAGATTCCGATCCGCGGGAATCAGCAGAATGTCGGGCCGACCGTCGCCGCTTTCGCGATTGCTCCGCACGCGGTACTCGTCCACCACGTGCGACAGGATGCCCAGCAGGAGCATGTGGTACACCCATTCGGGCTCGCTCGGTTGAATGTCAAAGTAACTCAGGCTTGCCCGCGCGAACACATCCAGCCGACGCGCGAATTCCTCCGGCCTCCCCTCCCGCAACGCCGCCAGCAGCTCGTTGGCGGGTGTGTCGTAAAACCAGCTGGCGGTCAGGCGCTGAAACACCTTGCGCACTTCCGTGTTGGGGACGCGCAGCTTGACAAAACGCCCCAAAATGCCGTCGCGCATGCTCACGGGCGTGACATAACCGCTGGTGAGCAGCATGCTGTAGAGCACGCTCTTCCAATCCTCCAGCTCGCGCAGGGGCATGCTGTCGGAGACATCCTTTTCAATGCCGCCGCCGGCGAGCAGGGTTCGCATCGCTTCGCGATCTTGGGGCTTGTTTTTGCGCGCCAGGCGTTGCAACAGGTCTAGCCCGCCGGTGTTGACCCAGTAGGCTTTTGGGTTGTCCGAGGGATGTCCCAGGTAGCTGATGACCGACCACGGATTGTACACCCGCGCGGGCTCGTCCTCGCCAAAGCGATAGCCGTCGTACCAGGCCCGGATCAACTCGGCGCGGTGCTCCAACCCCCGCTCGCGCAACAGCTCATCCACCTCGGCCTGGGTAAAGCCGAAACGCCGCGCGAATCGATCGTCCAACACGCCGTACACGCCCAGGTTGTTCACGCCGGAAAAAATATCCTCCTTGGCCACGCGGAGGATCCCCGTAATGACGGACCGGAACAAAAAGTCGTTGCCCTTGAGCGCCTCGCCCAAAAACCCGCGCATGAAGCTCGCCATCTCATCGTAGTAGGACCCCGCGCGTCCGATGTCTTCTCCCTGCTGTTTCGAGCGAATGTACGCCTCGTGGATGGGGCGGTCATACTCGTCCAGCAACAGCCACG
>JBCCEG010000025.1:0-10955 GCA_039030455.1 Myxococcota bacterium
CCGCCGCGCGGTTTGGACAAAAGTCTCGGAAAGATACGTGGAAGACCGGGGCAGCTTGGGCAATTGCAGAAGCTCCCGCTTCACCTCGCGCCGCAAGTCCGCGCGTGTCACGGACACAGCCCGCAAAACGTCGGCCGTTTCGTCGGACTCGCTCACCCCGGCCAACAAGTGCAGCGGCTCCACGGCTTGATGGCTGTGTTTTTTGGCAAGCCGTTGACTGAGAACAAACAACGCTTGGACGCGCGCGTGGTAATGCACAAGTCGCATGAAGATCAAACCCCCTTCTGGTAAACTACACGGGGTTGACGCGGAGGTCACGGCGCATGAGCGATCCCGAACACAATTCGTCGGCGGGCACCGTCCCCGTGGGCGAGGTCCTCAAAACCGTCGACCACCATTTACAAGAGGTTTTGCAAAAAGCGGCCGACGCCGCGCTGCGCGCGCCAAAAGACCATCTGCACGCCCACGATGCCGAACGCGGTGTCTTGTGCGCCATTTTGCTTGACGGCGATAAATACGAAGAAGCCGTGCTAGAGGGCCTGCAGCCGCAAGATTTCCACCATCCCGCCCACACCGTCATTTTCCAGGCGATGGGGCGACTGCACCAAAATCATCAGCCCATCGATTTTGTCACGCTCACCGAGCAACTCACGCGCGACGGCAAGCTGGACGCCGCCGGCGGCACCGCGCTCATCGGCCAACTGGAGGCGCTGCTGCCCACCACCGAACACGCCTCGGCCTACATCAAACTGGTGCAAGACAAGGCACTGCTGCGGCAACTGGTCGACGTGTCGCGGCAGACCGTCCAATGGGCCTTTCGCCCCGGCGGCGACGCGGACAGCGTCATCGACCGCGCCGAACGATCCATCCTCTCCATCCGCCGCGAGTCGGCGCGCAAGGGGATCACGCACGTGCACGAACTGGCCGTGCAGGCCATGAAACACTATGAACTGCTGCACAAGGGGAAAAAACCCGTCATCGGCATCAGCTCCGGTTTCTTGGATTTCGACCAACTCACGTGCGGCCTGCAGCCGGGCGAACTCGTGGTCATTGCCGCCCGCCCCTCCATGGGGAAAACGGCGTTCACGCTGAACGTGGCGGCGCACGTGGCGGCGCAACAAAAGATTCCCACGGCCTTCTTCTCGCTAGAAATGAGCGGCGAACAGCTCTTCCACCGCCTCATCGGCGCGCAGGCAAAGCTTGACCTGGGGCACCTGCGGCGCGGCCACATTCGCCAGGACGAGTATGCCAAGCTGGCGGCGACGGCGGCTACACTCGATAAAACCGCGCTGTACATCGACGAAACTCCCGCCCTCTCCATCGCCGCGCTGCGCTCCAAGGCGCGCTACCTGGTGCAGCACAACAGCGTGCAACTGCTCATCGTCGATTACCTGCAACTGATGCACAGCACCACCTCTTACGACAACAAGGCCACCGAAGTGGGCGAGATCTCCAAGGGTCTTAAAACCCTCGCCCGCGAGCTCAAAATTCCCGTTATCGCCCTGTCGCAGCTGAACCGCAGCGTGGAGTCGCGCACCGACAAACGCCCCATGATGAGCGACTTGCGTGAATCCGGCGCCATCGAGCAGGACGCCGACGTGATTGCTTTCCTTTACCGCGAGGAATACTACCTGCGCGATCGCACGCCCGACGCGCTGCTGGGCATCGCCGAAGTCATCATCGCCAAAAACCGCAACGGCCCCACCGGCGCCTTCAAGCTGCGCTTTGCCAGTAACATCACCCTCTTCGAGAATCTGGCGGAGACGGAACCCCCTTTTGCTGCTAATCCTCCCGCCAACGTCGATATGGCGCGCGACAGTAGAGACGCGATTAATCGCGTCTCTACGACGAACGGCGATCAAGACGCTCGCGACACAACGCAAACACCCTCCGATCCCTCATTCATCGAGCCCGACGAACCGATCCATGAAACATAAGAGTTCGCGCCTATGAAATTTGGATTGCGGTCGCTTGAGACCGCTTTGAAAAGCGGCGTCGAGCCGCCGCACTACAAAGCGCCGTCAAGCTGGCGCACACCAAAGCCGCTAGCGCGGCGACCTCCCCAAAACGTTTTAGCAAGCAAAAGCAAACCCCCGCAGTGGGTGCATTTCGTGGGGATTGGAGGGTGCGGCATGAGCAGTCTGGCCGAAGCGCTGCTTTCTCGCGGGGTTGCCGTGCAAGGCTCGGATCTGCGTCTGTCGGAACGGGCGCGACGGCTGCGAGAGCAGGGCGCCGTGGTGCATCAGGGACATTGCGCCGATCACGTGACGGGGGCGGGCCTGGTGGTCGTGTCGTCCGCGATTCCTGCCGACAATGTGGAAGTCCGCGCGGCGCGCGAATCCAACATTCCCGTGGTAACGCGCGGTAAAATGCTGGCGGACTTTGTACACGACCGCCGCGTCGTCGCGGTCACCGGTTCCCACGGCAAGAGCACCACCACCGGCCTGATCGGCGCCGTGCTGCGTCACGCGGGCCTCAACCCCCTCGTCATCCTCGGCGGGGCCCTAAAGGGCTTTGCTGCTCATCCTTCCGTCGACACGGACATGACGGGCGGTGGTCCGCAGGACCTTGTGATATGTAGAGACGCGATTAATCGCGTCTCTACGACCGTAGAGGACGACCAAAACGAAACCGGCCGCCGAGGGGGTCCCCACGAAGGCTCGAAGAACTTCGCGGGGGAAGAGCGCGCCGCGACTCCTCCACCAGCCCAAAACGCTTTAGCAAGCAAAGGGGCACAGCCCTCCACGCAGTGGGGGGTGGTGGAGGCGGATGAGTCGGATGGGTCGTTTTTGCATCTGGGCCCGGAGGTGGTGGTGTTGACGCACGTGGATCGGGAACACGTGGACTACTGGCACGGGGGAGTGAGGCACCTGCAACAGGCGCTGGTGGACTTCGTCAATCGCTTGCCCAAGCACGGGGTTTTGATCGGCTGTTGGGATGTCCCGGCGGTCAGAGAGGTGATGGAACAGACGAGGTGCCGCCGGATCAGCTACGGCCTGGGCGAGGGAGCGGATTACCGGGCCACGCACGTGGAACAGAGCGGGCTGCGGACTTCTTTTGTCGTCCATGCGCCGCCTCTCTGTCATCCTGAGCACCTCTTCTGTCATCCTGAGCGAAGCCTTTCTTTGTCATTCCCGCGAAAGCGGGAATCCACATGGACCCCTGCTTCCGCAGGGGTGACAAAAGAGGCGCAACATGGGGAGGTCCTTTTTTCCCCACAAAGTTGTTCACTTCGTTCACATACTCTGCGGGGGCCCCTTCCTCGCCAGGCTCGTCAGGATGACAGAAAGGGAACGCAGTCCCCCCGCGTGCATGTGCGGCTTGCCGGACGGCATAACGTGTGCAATGCCCTGGCGGCCATTGCCGTCGCGGACATAGCAGGGGTGCCCTTTGATCGGGTGCGGAAGGCGCTGGCCGAATTCCCGGGCGTGGCGCGACGGCTTAGCGTGATGGGCGAGGCAAACGAGGTCACGGTCATCGACGACTACGCGCATCACCCCACCGAGGTCCGCGCCACGTTGCAGGCCGTGCGAGGAGCGTTCCCCGAACAACGCGTGATCGCCCTGTTTCAACCACATCGCCACTCGCGTACCAAGGCGTTGTTGCACGATTTTGCCGCGTGTTTTGACGATGCCGACATTGTGTTGATCACCGACACGGACGGGGCCGGCGAAACCCCGCAAGGCGTGAGCGCGGCCGACATGGCCGCCGCGCTACAACGTCAAGGGCATCCCCATGCTCGCTACGTGGGTGATATGCGGGCGCTGCAACGGCAAGCATTAGAGTTGGCGCGAGCCCACGACGTCCTCCTCACTCTAGGCGCGGGGTACAGTGTATCCTTGCTAGCTAAAGCGCTGCGGGACGCGCAACTAATTGGGCAAAAGCAGAAATGTTCCGTCACGGTCGAGAAGGATGCGTGAAGGGGTGGATAGCCACGCGAGGAGATCCTTCGTGCTTTGCACTGCCGGATGACAAAGTGAAAACTTTCTGGGGCAAACACAAAGCCACGCAGTGGCTCGAATCGATTGAGCATCACACGAACTTTCCGTTGGCGCGCGCCACCACGTTTCGCATCGGCGGTCCGGCCGATGTGCTCGCGCGGCCTAATACGGTAGAGGAGCTGGCGCGTGTGATGGCGGTCGCGCGCGACCACGGCATCCCCGTCTTTATCCTAGGCGGCGGCAGCAACATCCTGGTCAGCGACCAGGGCTTCGCGGGCATTGCGATCCAACTCAAGGGCGAGTTGACGCAAATCCAAGTCCGCGACGACGGCCGTGAGATCGTGGCAGGGGCGGGCGCGCCCTATCCCGCGCTCACGCGCGCGGCGTTGCGGCTGGGCTGGCCAAGCGCCGTGGGCTGGATGGGAACGCCGGGGCAGGTGGGCGGAGCATTGCGCATGAACGCCGGCAGTCGTCTGGGAGAAATCGGCGACGTGGTGCATGAGGTCGAGGGAATCCTGCACGGCGAACCTCGCGCGGTGTCGCGGTCGGACATCACGTTCGCCTATCGCGATTCCTCTCTGAGCGAGATGGACGTGATCACACACGCGCGGCTACGAGGCGAGCCCGGCGACGAGAGTCAGGTCCGGGACTGCCAACAACGGGCGCGCGAGCAAGTCCGAGCACGGTTCACGCGCCAGCCCAAGGGCCCTTCGGCGGGCTCGGTCTTCCGCAATCCGCTGGGCGACTTCGCCGGACGGCTTATCGAAGCCTGCAACCTGAAGGGAACGCGGGTGGGCGGTGCCCAGGTCTCGCCGGTCCACGCCAACTTTATCGTCAACACCGGCGGTGCCGCGGCGCAAGATGTTTATCGGCTGTCGCGCGAGATTCAGCGTATCGTGCACGAAAACAGCGGCGTGATGTTGCAATACGAACTGCGGTTTGTGGGGGATTTTGATTCGGCAGGGCTTTGGTGTGCGGTCGCTTGAGACCGCTTTGCCCGCTGCGGTGGAAAGCGCCGTCGAGCCGGCGCACTCCAAAGCGCTGCGCGCCTCCTATTCCTGCGAATCCGCCTGCGCCTGAACGCGCGCGCGAATGCGAACGGCCGCTTCGTCGGACACGCGATCGTACTGGCTGGAAATGGTGTAACCACGAATCTGCTCCACCGTCTCTAGCGCAACGCTCACCACGATGAGCAACCCCGTGCCGCCGAAGTAAAACGGCACCTGGTTCGACGACAGACGTTGCAACAGGACGGGCGCGACGCATACGGCCGAGAGGTAAATCGCCCCACCGAACGTGATGCGCGTGAGAACGTAGTCGATTTTGTCGGCCGTGGCTCGCCCCGGCCGCACGCCGGGGATAAAGCCACCGAACTTGCGCATGTTGTCGGCCACATCCACGGGATTGAACTGCACGGCGGTGTAAAAGTAGGCAAAAAAGATGATCAACGACACAAACAGTACCTGATACAGCCACTCCGAAGGGTTGAGCGCGCCCTGCAGCGCGTCAATCCACTTGGCCTGCACCATGGAAGCCAATGTCATGGGAAACATTAAGATGGTGGAGGCGAAGATGGGGGGAATCACTCCGGCCACGTTCACCTTAAGCGGCAGATGCGTGGCGGCCCCGCCGTATTCACGTCCCTGTACTACCCGCTTGGCGTACTGCACGGGAATGCGCCGTTGTCCCTTTTCAACAAAGACGATCCCCGCGAGAATGAACAACATCACGCCGCCCAACAGCGCCATTTCAACCGGTGCGTATGCCCCCGTGCGAATTCCCAAGGCGGTGCTGTAAATCGCCGACGGCAAGCGTGCCACGATACCCGCGAAAATAATGAGGGAAATGCCGTTGCCAACGCCGCGTTCGGTGATGCGCTCCCCCAGCCACATGATGAAGGCCGTGCCCGCGCTCAGGGTAATCACCGACATGAGTACGAAACCCGTGCCCCCAAGCCATACTGCCCAGTCCACGGCCACGATGCTGTGATTCTGCACGGTTTGTGACTTGAGATACGAAGAGAGAATCACGCCGTGCATCACCGAGATCAACACGGTGCCGTAGCGCGTGTATTGGTTGATGCGCCGACGGCCCTGTTCACCCTCTTTTTGCAATCGCTCCAGCGTGGGGATGGCCACCGTGAGCAACGACATAATGATGGAAGCCGTGATGTAGGGCATAATACCCAAGGCAAAAATGCTTGCCTGCTCAATCGCGCCGCCGGAAAAGAAATTGAACAGGTTGAGAAATCCGCCGCCCTGGCTCTGCGCCGCGTCCAGGTAAGCCTTCATCGCTCCCCGGTCGATCCCCGGCATGGTGACGAACACGCCCAGGCGATAGACGGCCAGCAGCGCCAGGGTGTAGAAAATCCGCTTCCGCAGGTCGGCGTTTTGCCAAACGGTCGTCAGGGTGGAGATCATGTTATTGGTGTGCGGTCGCTTTCTGCCCCACAAAGTTTTGCGCTCCGCGCAAATACTTTGCGGGGACCCCTGCTTGAGGCCGCTTCGCCCGCCGCAGTCCAAAGCGCCGCGCGCATTCCTTATTCGCCAGGATTAGTCCCACCTTCATTCTTGCGGACTCGCTCAAGCTTCAGGAGTCCGAGAAGTTTGCGTCGGTTCGAACGTGCGCTGAGAAATTAGCTCCACGGACCCACCTTGTGCCTCTACCTTGGCTTGAGCCGAGCCTGAAATAGCATGGACACGAAGCTTTAAGGCATGAGAGAGCTCGCCCTGCGCCAACACCTTCACGTGATGACGGCCCGAAGCGAGCAGGCCGCATGCGACCAAGGCGGGAACATCCACCACGGCGTCCTTGGCGAAGCGTTTGGCAACGGCACCCAGATTAATGGCTTGCATCGCCTTCCGATCCCCCGCACCGCGAAACCCTCGCTTGGGTAGCCGAATCGACAACGGATTTTGCCCGCCCTCGAACCCGATCCGGACGTTGCCGCTTTTGCGCGACTTCTGCCCTTTGTGGCCCCTGCCGGCTGTCTTACCCCAACCGCTGCTCTCGCCGCGGCCCACGCGTTTAGCGCGTTTGCGCGCGCCGGGTGAGGCCACCAAGTTGTGCAGACCGAGATACGTCAACGTCCCCATTCGAGTTTCTCCCGTTGCCTTTCCGTCAGCAACTTATAGCGAACGGCCAGGTCCCAAGCCTCGCTATCGCTCCAATCGTCGTAATCCAGCTTGGCGATCCATTTTTTCAGCGAGATGCCGCGATCGCCGCTTTTACTAAATTTTTTAAAATAGTCCGGCTGCAGCTCCTGATTAGGCTTGAGGCCTTTTTCCATCATCAGATGAAAACTTTCGATAAGACTGACATCCACAGGTTCCGTCAAGTGCTCAACGGCATATTTCAGGCCCGTGGTTCTGCCGATGAATCTGCGGGCATTTTCCACCGGATCGGCGCCCGCGTTTAACAGGATTTCCGTCACCTCTTTTTTCTTTTCATAAGGAGACTCCAGTGCGAGAACCAGTGCCGTCGAGTCAACCTTATCCTCCACATCGACACTTTCCTTGGTGACTTCCACCAAAGCCTTGACCACACCCACACAACAGCTGTCAGCGGCCAGATGCAGCGCGTTCCACTTGAAATTGCCACATCTGACGGTGGAATCGGCGCCGTTGCGCAGCAACAGACGGACAATGGGAGCGTGTCCCTCACTGGAAGCCAATGTCAAGGGAGTCCCGCGCCGATAGCCAATCTCGCGCACCTGATTGATCTCTTTAGGCGAGACACCTTTTTTCAAGATCTCCCGCACCGCCTTGAGGTCTCCGTCGAGCGCCGCCTTGTGCAGGGGGCTCTCCGGGGGCGTTTTTTTCACCGCCTTTGCTTTCGCCCCGCCCGTTTTGGCGGATGCCGTCTTCGCCGTCGCGGCTTTTGTCTCGAGCGTTTTGGCGGGCGCTTTTTTCACCGCCTTTGCTTTCGCCCCGCCCGTTTTGGCGGATGCTGTCTTCGCCGTCGCGGCTTTTGTCTTGAGCGTTTTGGCGGGCGCTTTTTTCACCGCCGTTGCCTTTTTCGTCTTGCTCATTTCCACTCTCCTCCTGTTTGTCCCTCACGAACCCGTACCTCTAGCAAATGCTGCACCTTGAAGATCATCCCTCGGATCGCGGGCGTGTCGGGCAACACCACTTGGTGACCGATGCGACGCAAGCCCAACCCCCGCATGGTCAGGCGCTGCTTCCGCGGTTGCCCGATCAGGCTACGAGCCTGCCGCACTTCGATGACTGTTTGCCCCTTCATGCTTGCCGTTCTCCACCGGAAACGTCCACTGTTTCTTTTGCTTCCTCTGGATTCACCGTTTCCCGCGCGGCCAACCGAGCCGTCTGTTGCTCCCGCGTCCGCAGCCGTGTCAGACCTTCCATCGTCGCCCGCAGCACGTTGTGCGGGTTGCGCGTCCCCAGCGATTTGGTGAGAACGTCGCGGACCCCTGCTGCCTCCAGCACCGCGCGCGCGCAGCCGCCGGCGATCACGCCCGTTCCTTCGGACGCCGGCCGCAAGACAATGGACCCAGCGCCAAAGTGACCGACCACGCGATGGGGAATGGTTCCATCTACTAAGACGACTTTTTTCATCGTCTTTTTCGCTTGCCCCTTCGCCTTGCGAATCGCCTCGGGGACCTCGCCGGCTTTCCCCAAGCCAAAACCAACTTCCCCATTGTGGTTCCCAACCACAACCAGCGCACTGAATGAAAAACGCCTACCGCCCTTGACCACCTTGGCCACGCGGTTGACGTGAATCACCCGTTCGTCTAAATCGTCGTGCTGCGCCCTTAACTCCACTCCACACTCCTTGGTCGTTAAACAGTTATTCCAGCCTCACGGACTCCCTGCGCTAAAGCAGCAACACGACCCCCGTAGCGAAAACCACCTCGATCAAAAACCACCTGGGCAACCTGTTTGGCCTGCAGACGGGCCGCCAATAGCTCACCCACCGCACGAGCAGCTTCCACCTTGCGACAGCCGGCCACTTTACCCCGCAGTTCCTTGTCGACAGTACTCGCCGAAGCGAGCGACACTCCCTGCTGATCGTCAATTGCCTGCGCGTGGATATGTCGCAAGCTGCGAAAAACGCTGACACGCGGCCGCTGCGGTGTGCCGGCGATCTTTTTGCGTACGCGCGCCTTGCGTCGCAGGCGAAGAGCGCGTTTCGGATCGATTTTACCGCTCATGATTTTTCTTCTCCATCGCCCTTGCTCTCACTCTGTCATCCCTGCTTCCGTCGTCATCTCAGCCTTTCTTGCCGCCGTTTCGTCTATCCGACAATCCGTGCCAATCCTGTAATCCGTGGTACTATTTCCCCGACGACTTGCCTTCTTTACGCACAACCACCTCGTCACTATACCGGATTCCCTTGCCACGGTAAGGCTCCACCGGACGATAGGCTCGAATATGGGCGGCCGTACTGCCAACCAATTGCTTGTCTACCCCTTCAAGAATAATGCGGTCTTGTTTTTTCCCTTCCACCTTAGCCGTGATGCCTTCGGGCAAGGGGTATACAACGGGGTGAGAAAAACCCAACGCAAGCTGCAACGACTTTCCCTGCAGCTGAGCGCGATACCCCACACCGTGCAGCTCCAACTCTCGCGTGAACCCCTGATGCACTCCCGTTACCGCGTTGGCGCACAGAGTACGGAATAGACCGTGCAATCCCCTAGCAAAACGAGACTCCCGTTTGCACGAAACGAGCAACGCATCCCCTTCGTGCTTCACGTCCACCAGTGTGTGCAGCCTCACGCGCATTTGACCTTTGGCTCCCTTTGCCAGCAGAACCTGATCCGCCAGGGATACCTGTACCCCTGGGGGAACGGATATAGGCTGTTTACCAACTCGCGACATTGCAATAATCCCTCTCTACCACACGCTACAAATGACTTCTCCGCCAACACCTTGTTGACGTGCCGCGGCATCCGTCATCATTCCCTTGGACGTGGAAATCACGGCAATTCCGATTCCGCCGCGAACCTTTGGCAATTCACGCACACCCCGGTATACCCTGCGGCTGGACTTGCTCTCGCGACGCAAACCTTCAATAACGGCAACACCGTGCTCGTCATACTTGAGTTCACACACCAGAACAGGATATTGGCCTTTCATATCGATTTCATAGCCGTGCACAAAACCCGACTTTTTCAAGATTTGCGCTAATCGCCGTGTGACGCGAGAAAGAGGCAGACGCACACGAGGCTTGCGCAGCACACAAGCATTACGAATGCGCGTTAAAAAATCAGCAACCGGATCGTTCACCATACCGCCGTTCTCCTAGCGTCTAAAAGGAATGCCCAACTCACGCAGCAAGGCTTTTCCACTTTTATCATTTCGAGCCGTCGTCACCAGCGTGACATTTAGTCCCCGCGATCGTTCCACCTGATCATAAGGAACCTCGGGGAAAACAATCTGCTCCGTCACGCCGATGGAACAATTGCCATGCCCGTCAAAACGGCTATCCACGCCACGAAAATCCCGCACGCGCGGCAGGGCAATATTGATAAAACGGTCGAGAAACTCCCACATACGATTCCTGCGCAATGTCACCATGACTCCCACACGCATTCCTTTGCGTACCTTAAAGACGGCGATGGATTTGCGCGCTTGTGCCGTCACCGGCTTCTGTCCGCAGATCCATGTGAGCGACGCTACGCCCATCTCGACGAGTTTAGCATTCTGCACAGCCGCGCCCAATCCCATGCTCACAACGATTTTTTCCAAACGAGGGACCTGCATGGGATTACGCAACGTTAACTCCGACATCAGGGATGGAACAACTTTCTCGCGATAGGCTTTGCACAACCGAGGCCACTCGCTTTGCTGTTTCTTTTGTACACCCTCTGTCACTTCCAACACCCCTCTATCCTATATCCCATCATCCCCTATCCTCAAATCACCTTAGACTGCACGTTGCGGCCTCGTGCAACTCGCGCCTTCTTACCTGATTCGTCCTGCCCGATACCGGTTCGAACGGGTCGCTTCAACTCCTGGAACATCAGCATGACATTGGAAATATGAACACTGCGAG
>JBCCEG010000026.1:0-10677 GCA_039030455.1 Myxococcota bacterium
AGCGAACATCCTCACCAAAATCGCTCAGGCTCATTTACCGTGAGAAGCACCTCCTCCCTTCAGGCTCATTTACCATGAGACAAGACTGTGGGTTGACTTTTCTATTTTTCTCTGTGAGAATAAGCCAAGTAGTTGCTGTTATGCAAGAAGGTAAAGGTGCATCGAGTGTGGAAATTAGCGGTGGCCGCGATGGTGAGCGGCGTGACAGGGTGCGGGCTCTCAGACCCCGGCAGTCAAGCCTACCAGATTGCCAAGGCCATGGATGTCAATTTCCGGCAGAGTTGTGCCGCTGGGACAGTCAGCGAGGCTTTGCCTGATCTGTGCGCGCAAAACGCCGGTGCCGTCAGCGGCCTAACCGCCGGTGAGCCTGGAGGTAGCGTTCTGCTAGGCGCTTTTGCCAACCCCCGAATGGTGCCCGGCAAAGGCGATCTTGTTCAGGTGGATGTGCGTGTTGACCAACTGCCCCCGCTTTTGGCCAAGCAGATCGGATTCGTTCTAACAAATCATCCCGACAGCAAGGTGTTTTTGTCCATGCGACAAGATTTGGTCCAAGAGATGGCCGCGTTGAGCATCGTTAATGCGAAACAAGAGCCAGTTCTTGCATTCAGTGCGTCTTCAAACGGAAAGACAACGTTGATGTGGCAGTACGGTGGTGGAGCAGTGGACTCCGCCGGGAGCCCTCCGGCTGCGTCGCGTGCCGTGGCAACGGGCGATTTTTCTTTAAGCAACAGGGGGGATGACCCTTTATACCAAACGCTTTTTTCGGACAGTGGCGGATCCCCGATCGCTCCGCTGGTGAACGCCGTGGGGACGTCTGAGGCGCCGTGTTCCATGCATCTCAACGGTCAAAAACTCCAGGGAGACATGTGCGAGCATCTTAAGGGAAAACTTGTATCGGGCGGACACAACTTGGAGATAACTCTCAGCTTGAGTCCAAACAGTGGAAAGCACGTTCACGTTCGAGAAGAAGATCTAGATAGACCTCTCGAAAAGAGCGTTGATGACTATCGCCGGGAGCAAGAAGAGCGAAAACAACAGAAACTGGCGCAAAAAGAGCGGCAGTTGGAGCAAGAGCAGGCCGACCACGCGAAGACGAAACAGGATCTTGGTCAAGAACAAGAGAAAAACGAGAATCTGACCGGCGAAAATGAGGATCTAACCGATCAAAAAACGCGTCTAACAGCGCAAAACCAAACCCTGCGAACGGATTTGAAGGAAGAACAGGGTCGAGCCGACGGCTTGCTGGATCAAAATGCCACGAGGGACGCCATGATTGGCGTAATGATCAACCGGCGAGACAATCTGCAAAACCAAAATCAGCGGCTGACAAATCAGAATGCCGCGAGGGACGCCATGATTGGCGCAATGATCAACCAGCGAGACAATCTGCAAAACCAAAATCAGCGGCTGACAAATCAGAATGCCGCGAGGGACGCCATGATTGGCGCAATGATCAACCAGCGAGACAATCTGCTAGATCAAAACCAGCAACTGGGAGTTTTGCGAGACCGGGCGATCGATCAACGGGGCGAATTGCAAGCGCATGTGGATGCGGTTATACAGCAACTTCCAGGTAATAATGCTTTTCTTGATGCTGATGGTATTGCGGATGAGGTTGAAGATTTAGTAGGTGATCTCGATGATGAAAAAGAAGCTAATCAGCAGCTTCAAGCACAAAACCAACAGCTGGAAAATGAGCGGGATGGCGCTCGTGCCGCCCAAGATCTTTTGCAAATGGCGAATACTCAGCTGGCGGCTGATTTGAAAGACGAAAGGGCTTACAATCAACAGTTGCGGACTGACTATAACCAACTTCTTGCCCGCAAACGACACTATAAGAATTCCTCTACCCGTCTAACCGGACAACTCCAGCAGTTGCAGAACGAAAGAGATGCGGCTCGCGGTATGAACCAGGTTCTGGACAACCAAAACCAACGGCTTCAAACGCAAAACCGACAGCTGACGGCTGATTTGCAAAACGAAAAGGCTAATAACCAGAACCTGGCGCAAGCAAACCAGCAGCTGAAAAGAGATCTCAAGGAAGCTCATGATACAGATGTTGCTCTCCAAGGTATTTTGGATGAATTCGAAAAACTAAAAAAAATCAGCGAGGACTTAATAATTTCTAATGAAAAACTGCAAGAAGAAAAAAATAATATCATTAACGAAACCAACAATGTAAAAATTAGCTGGAAAAAGGAAACCGACCGGCTTAAAGCGCAAATCAACCAGCAGCAGCTTGCTAACGATGATGAAAAAGAGATTGTGGCCAATAACAACGACAATGATAAAAACGGCAAACTGCAAAAAAATGAAAAATTACCCATTATAAATGACGATAAAGTAGAAGATATCGAAAGGTCTATAAGCAATTGGAAAAACAAAATAGAGCAAGGTGAAGAGGATAAAAATTATGAACCGATTAGTGACTACGAGAGTTTTTGTGAGAATCTAGATAAAATAGCAAGTTATTCTATTGCTTTGGCCGGTAAAAAAGGAAATTTAGACAGCAATGAGATGCAATCTTACTTGAAAGCAAAAATCATCGCAAAGACTATAAAAAAAATTGGAGATAAAAGTGTTCTTGGTTCCTATGGAGAACCATTACGGAAATTAAGCAGTGGTAACTACAGTGAATATTTGCAGCCTATCATGAATGAGGGAACTGGTGGTAATTTTGTCGCGAGAGAGAAATTCAAAAAAAGTTTTTTGAATGCTCTAAAAAATGTAAAAGGTGATAGTGAAATAATCGATCTTATAGAAATGTATGAATTTTATGCCAAGGGAGATTATGAAATGGCTTACACACTTGTTGCATGGAAAGAAAAATTAATTAATACTAAAAACAAGCATGGAAGAAAAAAATCAAAAGGTGCTTTCGCTTCCATGTTAAAAAACCTGGATCTTGTGAAAAACACTGTCATTAAAAACGAAGACTAATTTTATTTTTGATGACGCCATGACACTCCTTCCCGTGCCGCTTCAGCTTGTAGTAGTTGTACGGGAAGGGAACGACAAATCCGGCAGCCAGGGAGAGGGTTCGCTCTAATCCCGTGAATCCCGGTAACGATCGAACAGCGACACGCCGTAGGCAACCACCACGGCGGCGGTGAACCCCGGCAGCGGCGCGGAAAGGGGCAAGTCAAACACGCTCCAACATGCCCCAATGGCGCCGCCGGTGAGCATGGCGGCCAACGCTCCCGGTGCCGTGATAAAGCAGCTGTATAAACAGAGCAACACCACGGGGCCGAAGGCGCACCCCAGCCCCATCCAGCAGAATTCCACTAAGTTGTAGATGGTTTGGCTTTCGCTCCAGGCGATGGCCAACGCCGTCAGACTCATCACCACAATCCCCCCGCGCGCGATCCACAACATCTGTTTGGGCTTGGGAGTTCCGCCTAGCAGGCGCGGCGCTAGATCGTGTGCGATGACCGACGCCAACACCAAAATCTGCGAGTCCATGCTCGACAACGTGGCGGCCAAGACGGCGCATAGCACTCCCGCGGCCATCATGGGCGAAAACAAGCGCTGGACCATGTCAACGAACACCAACTGGGGGTCTTGCGGCGGTGGCTGCACAAAAGCCAACGCTACCAGACCACACGCGGCCGACGACCCCAGCGCCAACAACTGCCACGCAGTGCTAATGAGGGTGCTGGCGCGCATTTTGTCGGGGTCGCGCATGGCCATGAATTTATCCAAGATGTGGGGTTGGCCAAAATAACCCACGCCCCAACCCAGACATAAACTGGCTGCCTGCAACAGTGTCGCGCCCCGCCAGTCCGGCAAAAGCGCCAACGACACGCCCTTGGCCCGCGCGGCGGCCGCGATGGTTTGGTCTGGTGGCAATGCCTGGTAAGCCAGCCACGGCACCAACGCGATAACCACAAGCAAGAACATCCCTTGCACGAAGTCCACCCACGCCACGGCGGCCAATCCACCGGCGGTGGTGTAGGCAATCACAAGCGCCGCGCCCAGCACGCAGCCGGTGTGGTAGGGCAAGCCCAATAGCGTTTCGCAGTAACGCCCCACGGCGATAAGGCCGGCGCCAACGTAAGGAGTGAGAAAAAACAGCGTGAGGATCGCGCCCGTTGCGCGCAAGATGCCGGAGGAATCCCGCAGGCGCGCGCCTAAGTAACTGCTTAGCGTGCTGACACCGTATGCACCGGTTTGGCGCCGTAGCGGGGCCGCCACCAAGCGCCAGCTGAGGAACATGAAGATTAACAGCCCGATGGGTGTCCACAGTCTGATGCCGCCTTGGGTATACAACACAAACGGCAAACCCAAAAACAGCCAAGCGCTCATGTCGCTTGCGTTGGCTGAAATAGCCCCGACCCAGAAATTAAGGTTTCGGTCCGCGAGCAAAAAATTGGAGTCGTCTTGGCGTTTGGCCTGTTCGCGGGCCCACAGGCCCACACCAATGAGTGCCGCGGCATACAGCCCAAACGCGAGCAAGCCGTATTGCGAAGCGACTGTCACAACACCCTACTAACCCCAAACAGCCATTCATTCGCACGTGATACAAAACGTGCCATGAGGACCATCCTAACGCGAGTCGGACCAGCGTTCCAATTCCTCCAACTCTCGCGGCGTAAAACCGGCGCGCAGGCGCGCCTCCCGGTTAAACGGACCCTTGATCCGTCCGTGTGCCAGGCGGTTGATCAGGTCGAAAAACGTCGCGTGGGGATCCAGCCCTTGTTGGGCAGAGCCGTGGCGGAACCATCGGGTGCCGGCCCGCACATGGGCGACTTCTTCTTGTTCGATGGCGGCCACGATGTCGGCGGTGGCGGGGTCGCCGGCGCGGCGCAGCCGCTGTTCGATCTCACCGGTGACATCCAGACCGCGCGCCTCGAGCACGCGCGGCACCAGTGCCATGCGGGCCGCGAGATCGTGTGATGTTGCCGCGGCCGCTTCCCACAACCCGTTGTGGGCGGCGAAATCCCCGTAGTCGTGATCCAGCTCGCGCAATCGCCGCCGCAACATGGCGAAATGGCGGGCCTCATCGGCGGCCACGACCACCCAATCGTCGTAAAACGCGCGCGGCAACCCGCGAAAGCGATAGACGGCGTCCCATGCCAGGTTGATGGCGTTGAACTCAATGTGCGCCAGCGCGTGGATCAGCGCTGCCCGTTGGCGCGGCGTGTTGACTCCGCGCTTGGGCACGCAACCCGGAGCCACCAACTCGGGGCGGGGAGGCCTGCCGGGTTGAGGGATGGGCACGGGCGCGGGAGCCGTATCGCTCGGCGTTAGCTCGCCTTGCTCCCACGCGGCCGCCGTCGCCTGCGTTTTGCGAAGTTTCTCGTCGGGGTTGTCGGTTGTGATGCAATCCAGCGCCGCTTGGTGGATATCAGTTGGGTGTTGCATCGGCCGGAAGAATTTCCTAGCGAAAATCCTCGCGACGCATGAACTTGAGATCGGGGTTGTAAACCCGCAGGGCCTTCAAACCCTCTTCGTAGTATCTGAATTGCGTGGCGGCCTCGTAGATAAAGCAATCGTCGAACTTGGAGTAGTCCGCCTGCTTGACCTGTAGCTTGTACAGACACTCCACTAGGGTCAACCACTCGCTTTCGCGCATCATTTTGATCGACGCTTGCAGCAGACCGTAGGCATAGAAAAGCTGGTAAAACTCGCAAAAACTCCCCTCGGCCTTTCCCTTGGCCGCCGTCTCTTGGACCGACGGATGATCATAGGCCACGTATTTGCTGTCCTGCAGACCGTAAGAACCCGGGACGGACAAAAAATTCTTCTCTTGCCATCTTGTCACGTAGGAAGGGTCGTCGTCCACCAAAACCGTCCACCAGAGATCGCGCGGCTTTTCCACGATAAAGCGCAGATCCTTCTTGCGATTGCCCCAATAAAAGTGCCGCATTCTGGGCAGATAAGTTTCACACTCCTCTTCACAACGTCGCCGCATGTTTTCGGTGTCCACGCAGTGTTCACGAGAACATACGCGAATCTTGGGTCGCACTTCATCGTAGCGATCGGGGAAGGCGCGCCGCACGATCTTATCCGTTAGCTCGTCGTTACGCTCTTGAATGCCCGTGCTAAAGATGACAATGCGAATTTCCTGGTCCCACAGGGCCTGAAACAGTTCGTAGGTCCCCGCGTACAACAAATGGGGGCGTTCGCAAGCCGTCAGCAGATGGCGATCGACGAACGCTTGGCCGTACTGCTTGACCACGTTTTCCTTATCGTACGAGGCCAGCGGTTTGGCGAGAGTCAGATCAATATCCAACGCCCCGGTGATTTGAGGGTTTTCGCGCTTTCCCATTCCGGCACCCGCTGTTATCAGTGCAGCTTTTGTCCGCGCCTGGTGACTCGCTTTGGCGCAAGACGCTGCTTCATCGTTATCCTAACGGTTTTACCGACCGCTGTCATCAGTATGCCAGCAGCTCCCGCGCACTGCGCTCGATATCGGCGCTTTGAGGTAAAATCGCGCTTTCCAACGGCTTGGCGAAGCCCACGGGAATGTCGCGCGCGGCCAAGCGACGCACGGGGGCATCTAGCCACTCAAAGCATTGTTCCATGATCAAACCGACCACTTCGCCCCCCAAGCCCGCGAACAGATGATCCTCGTGAACCACCAACACCTTGCCCGTATTTTTGACACAAGCAAAAATTCCTTCTTCGTCCAGCGGCTTGAGGCCACGGAGATCGAAGACCCCCACGTCGTGCCCCTCGTTCGCCAGTTTTTCGGCGACGGCCAACGCCATGGGCACCGTGTTGCCGTAGGTGATGATGGTCAGATCCTCCCCGTGCCGCCGCACTCGCCCCTTGCCAAAGGGAACGGCGTGCTCGGAGCCTAGCACGGGCCCGGTCGCCTCGCGGCGGTTGTACAGGTATTTGGGCTCCAGAAAGAATGTTGGTCCCTGTGAGCGAATCGCGGTGCGCAACAGCCCCGCCGCGTCGTCCGCGCACGAGGGCGCCACCACGCGTACGCCGGGCAGGTGGCTCATGATCGCCTCGACGTTTTGGGAGTGATAAAGCCCCCCCTGAATGTAGCCGCCGCCGGCCAGCCGCAAGACGACGTTGGGGGAGAATTGCCCCTGTGTGCGCCAATACTCGTGCCCCATTTCCACGATTTGCTCCATGGCGGGCCACACGTAGTCGGCGAATTGGGCCGCTTCGATCACCACGCGGATCTTGGGATCAAAGCGGCACATCCCGTTGGCCGTGCCCACGATAAAGTCCTCGCACAACGGCGCGTTGAACACACGGTCGGGCCCAAACTCGGCCAGCAGACCCTTGGTCAAGTTGAACACCCCGCCCTTGTCCTTGGACGCCACGTCTTGGCCCCACAAAAACGTGTCGGGGTTGTGCGTGAATTCCTCTTTTAAGGTTCGGGTGATCGCCTCGCGCAGTTTCTCTGTCTGATCACCGCCAATCGTAGAGACGCGATTAATCGCGTCTCTACACACGTCTTGCACTTGGTTGCTTGGCGGTTCATAAGCCGGCGGCACAACGAATTGGGTCACGGTCGCCGGATCCGGCGTGGGGGCGCTTTCGGCTTGCGCGGCCGCCTCGTCCAGTTCCCGTTCAATCTCCTTGTCCAGCGCATCCAACTCCCTTTGCGTCGCCCATTTATTCTTCAAAACCAGTTGGCGAAACTTGGGCAGCGGGTCGCGCGCTTTGACTTCCTCCAACTCTTTTTTGGATCGGTACAGCTCGTGCGCGTCCGAATTGGAGTGCGCGCCGATGCGGACGCAGTCCGCGTGCACCATGGCCGGGCCCGCGCCGGATTTCATGTGTGCCAATGCTCCCTGAATCGCCGCCGTGCTGTTGAGCACATCGGTGCCGTCGCAGCGCTCGATATGCAGATTTTTCAACCCCGAAAAGTTGTCGGCCACGCAGGAGTTGGCTGTCTGAACCGATGTGGGAACGGAGATGCCGTAGCCGTTGTTTTGGATAACGAAAAGCACGGGAAGACGCTCGCGGTCCGCGCCGTTATAGGCCTCGAAGCAGTAGCCTTCCGACACGGAAGATTCCCCTTGCGAGCACAACGCGACGGCGTCTGATTTGTAGGACTTGATGGCGCGCGCCACGCCCACGGCGTGCAGCGTGTGGTTGCCCGTGCACGACGACGTATTTTGAATGCCGATGGACGGTTTGGCGAAGTGGTTGGACATGTGGCGGCCGCCGCTGCCCGGATCAGTCGCGCGCGACAGACCGTTGAGCAGCAACTCTAGCGGTGTCATGCCCGCGGCCAGCACCAATGCTCCATCGCGATAGTAGGGGAACAAAAAGTCCTTGTTGGGGCGGAATGCCAGTCCCAGCGCGAGCTGGATTCCCTCTTGCCCGCCGCACCGTGCGTGGTAAGACCATCCCATGCCTCTGCGAATGTACCGACTCGCGCGGTCGTCGATTTGGCGCGCCGTGACAAGCAGGCGATAGATGTGCTTGGCCTGTTTCGCGGTGATGGAGGCTCCCCGCCCGGGTACCGCGCCGTTGGACGGACCACGTTTCATGCTTTTTCCTCCGATTTCTCCATGCCACGACAACTGTGTCGGCATACACGCACTGATTCCTTGCCGCGAGTAACGCATCCATCTTACACCATCCTTCTTTAGGGCACGCGGGAATACCTCTGCTCTCGCATTCGTTTTCATTACGTTGACCGCTGTCGCACGGGGTGAGAGCGGAATTTGAAGGAGCGGGAGGAAGGAAGATGCAAGGAAAAACAGGATGGGTTGGATGGGTGGTAGCGGGCTTGTTGATAGCGGCTGGCTGCGACAAGGGAAGCGAGAGGCAAAATCTTGCCGCCGAGGGTGTGGATGGTGCCGGCCAAACCCAACCATACGACTGTGGCGAACCGAAAACCATAACGATGAGCGCGGACGTCAAAGAGATTAAGGTGGGGAAATTTCACATCGCTCTCGACAGGGTGCTCAAAGGAAAAACCGCCACGATTCAGGTACAGCTTTGCAAGCCGCCTCAAGAAGCGGCCGCCTTGGATCTCGATGGCAATCAAGGCTTTGTGGTGACTGACGGCGATCAGGCGCTGCGGATCACGGGGCTGAAAAACTTGCATGCGATCGCTGACGCGACGAGGGTGTTTCTGGGCAAGAAGGGCATGTCGCTGCTGCGCAACGTTGGCGAGGAAGTATACGGTCTCCTCGGCTCACGGGACACCGGTAACGGTACGGAGGCTTTTCTATCCGATGATGAGGGTGAATCCACCGGAGCAACGGCTTCCACAGGCTTGCTACGCCTGACAAACGATGGCGAGGGAATTGATGTGCAAACCATCGTGGCCGCGGTAAGCGAGGGCAATGTTCGTGTCGGGGTTTGCGAAATGGTGGTGAATAAATTCGTGCAAAAAGTTCTTGACAAGGAAAACTGGAAGAAGGTCTGTTTGCCAAAACGTTTCTTGGCGAGGTCCCAGCGTTGTTTTGACAAGACGCAACGAGGAGACTTCCATCTGGCAAAGATGCTATGCCCCCTGCGCCACGAGGTTTTTGGAAAGATCTGTGAGAGCAAGGGAAAAGGAGGAAAATTGTTGGACGGCATCTTCGACACGGAGAAAAGGAAACAGGTGGCCGACAGAGTCATCAAAAGAGCCTCAAGAGCTTTGAAAGGGCTGGGCTTGGGCGGTTTCGGGAATGGCGAGACACAAGATGCCGTCAACACTGCCCAGACAAATACATCGTCGTTGTTGCTCAGGGCGGTGAACAACGCGGAAGAAGGGGACGACGAGACAATTATCGAAAAGCTGTTGCAGGAATTTAAGGATGGGTTCGTGGAGCGCTGCGTGAAATTCAAAATTCCCAAGTTTCTCAAGCGGTTTTAGGCAAGGCAATCGCAGGAGAACGGCACGCAAACTCCGACTGGGTAAAGGGCTGGTTCAGCCTTTTCCTTGGTGGCGGCGCTAACCCCAAGCTCGCTCTGAGCCGCTGGGGCGCGGCGTGGGGCATGCTATAGTGGGGCATGCGTTTTTTCAACACCGCCGGTCCCATCGACCCTACTGTTCATTACGCCCTGGATCCGCTCGCGCGCTGGGACTTGGCCGAAGTGCTGGGGCACATCGACCAAAGAAAATATTTTTTGGTCCACGCCCCCAGGCAAACCGGCAAAACGACGTGTTTGAACGCGCTACGGGACCATGTAAACAAACAGGGTCGGTTGCGGTGTGTTTGCGTGAGCGCCGAAGCAGCTCAGGCGGCACGTCACGATGTCACCCAGGCGATGGAGAGTCTGTTGGGCACGTTGGCGTTAGAGGGCGAGGATCAGCTGGCGGACCCGTGGGTTGAGCAGAATTGGCAACACCTGTTGGGGCGTTACAAGAGCTTGAACGCCTTGACGGCTGTATTGCGGGGATGGTGCTTGGACAATCCCAAGCCCTTGGTTGTTCTCATTGACGAGATTGACGCGTTAGTGGGTCTGTCGCTCATTTCCGTGTTGCGTCAATTGCGATCGGGATATCCAAAGCGTCCCCAACGCTTTCCCCAGAGCATCGTGCTGTGCGGCATGCGGCACTTGCGCGACTACCGCATGGAGTTGGGTGAGGAAGGCAAGCAAGTGCTGTCGGAAGCCAGCCCGTTCAACATCAACTCGGAATCACTACGGCTGGGCGATTTTTCGCAAGGGGATGTTCAAACGTTGTACGCGCAGCATACGGACGAGACGGGCCAGCGGTTTGGCGACGGTGTGTGTGAACGCGTGTTCGAGCTCACGCAAGGC
>JBCCEG010000027.1:0-10653 GCA_039030455.1 Myxococcota bacterium
CTCAAATCACCTTAGACTGCACGTTGCGGCCTCGTGCAACTCGCGCCTTCTTACCTGATTCGTCCTGCCCGATACCGGTTCGAACGGGTCGCTTCAACTCCTGGAACATCAGCATGACATTGGAAATATGAACACTGCGAGGCTTCTCGACAATTCCGCCTTCTGAGTGTTTGGGATGACGTCCCGCCTTCAAATGACGCTTGAGCCCAGGTAGACCTTCTACTTCCACGCGCATGGCTTTACCACAGAGCCTTACCACCTTGCCCACATGATTCTTGTGGGAACCGGCAATCACCTTGACCGAATCTCCAACTCTTATCCGCATCATATCGACAAACCCTCTACAATACCTCGGGAGCCAGCGAGACAATCTTCATGAAATTCTTCTGCCGCAACTCGCGCGCCACGGGGCCAAAAACACGTGTTCCAACAGGTTCGCCTTCCTTGTTAACCAACACGGCCGCCGGCGTGTCAAACCGAATGGCTGTTCCATCCGGCCGCGTGATTTCCTTGGCGGTCCGAACTACAACGGCACGGACAACAGCACCCTTCTTCACCTTGGATGCAGGCACCGCTTCCTTAACACTGCACACTATAATGTCTCCCAAGCGTGCATAGCGCTTCGCGGTGCCGCCGAGCACACGAATACACATCAACTTACGCGCGCCGCTATTGTCCGCCGCGTCAAGAACCGATTGTTGTTGAAGCATGGTTTAGGCCACACCTCCCGTGACGCCTCGTGCGACAATACGGCGCAGACGCCAACGTTTGAGGCGCGAAGTCGGCTTGGACTCCACCAAAATGACCTCGTCGCCACTTTGGCAGGCATTCTTTTCATCATGCGCATGATAGCGAGCTTGCGCACGCACAAACCGACCATATTTGGGATGACGCTTAAACGTGCGCACCTCAACGGTAATCGTTTTATCGCGACAATGACTTGTCACAATACCGCGAATGGTACGCGGACAGCCCCTTTTTCGCTCGGGGGAATGTTCGGAATGACTACTCTCTTGTTCCATATTTGGTTCTCATTATTACGAATAAAAAGGAAGCGCGAAGCGCTTTGGACTGTGGCTGCGAGAGGCAACGGCCCCAGCAGGGGCCGTTAAGAGTCTGCGGTGCAGACTCTGGCCTGGAGCAGGGGAGGCTACTGCATTGCCGACCTGGCCCGAAGGGCTTGAGACCGCTTTCTCTCGGACGTCAAGCGACGCGGAAAAGTCAAAGCGGCGTCGAGCCGCCGCACACCAAAAGCCATACTCCGCATCGAAAAACATACTCTCACACCCCCTCAACCGGCGACGACTGCTGTTGCCCGGTCACTGCTTGGCGAGAAAGCTCGCCCAGGCGTGTCAACACGCGAGCAAGCTCTTTGCGACGTTGCCCACAGGCAGCCGTATTCAACAACCTGCCGGCGGCGCGTTCGAAACGCATCGTCAACACTTGGCCGCGCAGCTCTTGCTCCCGCTCCCGCAATTGCTCGGCGGAAAGTTGATTGATTTGTTCCCTTGCCACAACCATTACTTCCTATAGCTCGCCCACCCGCGTGATCACCTTCGCCCCAAATGGCAGCTTTGAAGCGGCCAATTCCATGGCGCCGCGAGCGACTTCCTCGGCGACTCCTTCTATTTCATACAGGACCCGGCCCGGCTTGACAACAGCTACCCATTCCTCCACGGAGCCCTTTCCTTTGCCCATGCGCGTTTCCGCAGGCTTGTGCGTGATGGGCTTGTCTGGAAAAACACGAATCCACACTTGACCACCACGTTTCACCCGACGTGTCATGGCGATACGAGCCGCCTCGATCTGCCTGGCGGTCAAACGCCCTCGCCCCGTGGCCAGCAACGCGACACTGCCAAATGCAATGGCCTGAGACCCTTTCGCATAGCCGCGCATGCGACCTTTCTGCTGCTTGCGATGCTTTGTGCGTGCTGGAGACAACATGATTTTCTTCCCTTCCTAACAGCCTACGACGAAACAGCGCTCTCTTGCGGCAACACTTCGCCCTTGAAGAGCCATACTTTACAGCCGATCTGTCCGGCCGTGGTTTTTGCCTCGGCAAACCCATAGTCAATACGGGCTCGCAGCGTCTGCAACGGAACCCGCCCTTCGCGATACCACTCCCGACGAGACATTTCCGCTCCCCCCAAACGACCCTGGCATTCAATGCGCACACCCTGAACACCAAATTTCTGGGCCGTGAGCAATGCCTTTTTCATTGCCCGACGAAAACTGATCCGACGCTCCAATTGCTGCGCCACGTTCTGTGCCACCAGGCCCGCCTCGCTCTCCGGTTTGCGAACCTCGTGCACGTTGACAAAAACTTCACCCACCGTTTTTTGCTGGAGCTCTCGCTTGAGCTGCTCAATCCCCGCGCCTTTTTTCCCAATCAACAACCCCGGTCTAGCAGCGTGAATGGCAATCTTGCACTTACTCGCCGCCCGTTCAATGTCAACGGCCGCAATCCCCGCGCTTTGATGTTTGAGACGAATCAGCCGGCGGACATCGAGATCTTCTTTAAGCCACTGCGCGTAGCCCGTTTTCTGCTGAAACCATCTGGAGCTCCAGGTGCGATTACCACCAATACGGAACCCGATCGGACTTACCTTCTGACCCATCTTCTCCCCTAACTCTCTTGGATCTTGGTTAAAACGACTTCCACATGCGAAGTTCGTTTACGAATTCGTGTCGCTCTTCCCTGCGCACGCGGCCGTATCCGTCTGCGGATTCGGCCACCGTGCACAACGATGCCGGCCACACGGAGAGCATCCACATCAACATCCGCGCGGTTCTCCGCGTTGGCAACCGCGCTATGAAGCAAAGACCGCAACGGTCGCGCCGGCGATCTCCGAACAGCCGCCAAGCAATCCATGGCATCTGCCACAACCAGACCGCGGATGCAATCCGCTACAACCCGAACCTTGCGCGGGCTCATTGGCAAATGCCGCAAAGCAGCGCGCCACACCCCTTCCACGACCATCCCGCGCTTTTCGGCCTTGCTTTTCTCTCGACTCGCCATCCTTTACAGTCTCCTGCCACAAATCACACGGAATTGCGAATTATGAGTCTCTTCCATGACGTTTAAGTACTCATAATTCATAATTAACAATTCATAATCATTCATGTGTCATTTCTTCGCCTTTTTATCGGTGGGGTGCCCGGAAAAATGCCTTGTTGGCGCGAACTCCCCCAGCTTGTGACCCACCATATTTTCCGTCACGTAAACAGGGACAAATTTTTTCCCATTGTGCACGGCAAATGTGAGCCCGACAAATTCAGGCGTCACGGTCGAGCGCCGTGACCAGGTTTTGATCACTTTTTGCGAAGCACTAGCGCGACCGGCGGTCACTTTACTCCATAAATGCGGATCGATAAAAGGTCCTTTTTTTAACGAGCGAGCCACAATGTATCCTCTCTTACTTACGACGTCTCACGATCATGCCCTGCGTTCTTGGATTACGCCGCGTCCGATGCCCCTTTGTCGGAACACCCCACGGCGTCACCGGATGGCGACCGCCCGAACTCCTGCCTTCACCACCGCCCAAGGGGTGATCCACCGGATTCATAGAGACACCTCTATTATGAGGCCGCCTACCAAACCAGCGCTTACGCCCTGCTTTACCAAGGCGCCGAAGCTCGTGTTGCGCGTTGCCTACTTCTCCAACCGTCGCGCTGCACCGAACGTGCACTTTCCGCACCTCACCCGAAGGCATGCGAACCGTTGCGTAAGAACTTTCTTTCCCCAAAAGACGAGCGCTTCCTCCCGCCGATCGCACCAACTGTCCTCCTTTACCCGGTCGGAGTTCAAGGTTGTGGATCTGTGTCCCCACGGGAATAGAAGACAGCGGCAGATGATTGCCTCCCGCAATGGGCGACTCCGCCCCCGCCTGAACAGACTGCCCAACACGCAGACCTTGTGGAGCAAGAATGTAGCGCTTTTCACCATCAACGTAATGCAACAGGGCAATGTGCGCGGTCCGATTCGGATCGTACTCAATGGAGGCAACCTTCGCCTTCACACCGACCTTATCCCGCCTAAAGTCAATGCAACGCCATCTGCGTTTGTGGCCCCCGCCACGAAAACGAACAGTGATTCGTCCTTTATTGTTGCGCCCGCAAATGGCGCTTTTGCCCTTTGTCAGAGACTTGCGGGGTTTCGACCTCGTAATTTCCTGAAAGCGGCAAACGCTCGCGCCTCGCCTTCCCGGACTCGTTGGTTTGTAAGAAACGGCGCTCACGACGAACTCTCCGGCCCGCCGGAGGTTTGTGTGGGAGGAAGATTTTCCCGCGACAGCGATGTCAAATCAATGCCAAGCTTCTCCACGTCGGCGGAATCCTTCAACGTCACAAAAGCCCTCTTTGTATTCGCATGCCGTCCGGAGTGACGCCCCATACGGGCAAGCTTACCTCGTCGCAGGCAAACACGCACAGTGACGGCACGCACACCGAAACACTGTTGCAGGGCATGCCGGATCAACGGTTTATTCGCTTGATGATGCACATGCAAACACACTTGATTAAACTGACTCTGCAGCCGCGCCGTTTTCTCGGTGACCACCGGCCCTCGGATGACGTGATAGAGAGAATGCTTCATTCCGATTCCTCTGCACTCGCTAGACGCTGCTGCAATTGCCGCAGCGCTTTTTGACTCACCACCACCATGGGGTGGCGCAACACATGATACACATTGAGACAACTGGGATCCACTTGCTCCACACCCCGCAGATTACGAACCCCTAGCCGCAGATTGGGACTTGCCGTTGCCACAAGCAGCGCTTGCGGGCAATTCAGCATCTCCAGCAATCGGCTTGCAAGCTTGGTCTTTGGTTCAGGCAGCTCCAGTGTCTCTACGACTTTTAATCTGCCTTCACGCAAACGCGTGCTGAGCGCACCCGCTAGCGCCAACCGACGTTTCGCCTGGGGCATCGCATAGGAATAATCCCTTGGTCGCTTGGCAAACGCCATCGCGCCGCCGCGATGATGAGGGCTCTTCCAATCCCCGGCACGAGCCGATCCCCTTCCTTTCTGCTTAAACGGCTTGCGTGTCGTGGCGTTGACGTCCGACTTGCCTAGGGCACGATGCGTCCCACGCCGCTTATTCGCCTGATGCCATTGCACAACTTCTTGTAGAACACACGGCCGCACCTTGACACCAAAAACAGCGTCACCAACCCGCATGGAACTCACCAACGCGCCCTTCGCGTCCAAAACATCAACACTTGCCATCTTTAACTCTAACTCTTGAGCTGTACATCCACGCCCGCGGCCAAATCCAATTGCATTAATTCGTCTAACGTCTGCTGCGTCGGACTCACGATATCCAAAGTTCTCTTGTGCACGCGGATCTCAAACTGCTCACGCGATTTTTTGTCAACAAACGGGCCGCGAAGCACCGTATAACGCGTCACTTGCGTTGGCAAGGGGATAGGACCCGCCACCTGTGCGCCCGAGCGACGAGCGGCATCGACAATTTCCCGCGCGGACTTATCCAACAAATTGTGGTCATACGCCTTCAAACGAATGCGAATTTGATCAGCCGACACTTCTTCCTTACTCCAAGATTTTGCTAACGACGCCCGAGCCAACGGTGCGTCCACCCTCGCGAATGGCGAAACGCAACTCTTTGTCCATCGCCACCGGCGTCAACAACTCCACTTCCAGGGTCACATTATCCCCCGGCATGACCATCTCGACATTGTCCGGCAGTTTCACCGAACCCGTCACGTCCGTGGTGCGGAAGTAGAATTGGGGACGGTATCCCTTGAAAAACGGCGTGTGACGCCCGCCTTCATCCTGCTTGAGCACATACACCTGCGCCTCGAACCGTTTGTGCGGCGTGATGGAACCCGGCTTGCACAACACCTGACCACGTTCCACGTCCTCTCGAGCAACACCGCGCAACAGTAATCCCACATTGTCCCCCGCGCGGCCCTCGTCCAGCAACTTGCGGAACATCTCCACGCCCGTCACGGTGGTCTTTCTCGTCTCGCGGAACCCCACGATCTCCACTTCCTCGCCTACCTTGATGATCCCACGCTCCACGCGACCGGTCACCACCGTGCCGCGACCGGAGATGGAAAACACGTCTTCCACCGCCATCGAGAAAGGCTTGTCCACATCCCGCTGCGGCGTGGGGATCGTTTCATCCACCTTGGCCATCAGCTCTTCAATGGATTTCACGCCGATGTCGCCAGCGTCTCCTTCCAGCGCCTTGAGCGCGGAACCCTTGATGAAGGGGATGTTGTCGCCGTCGAACTCGTACTTGCTCAAAAGCTCCCGCGTCTCCATCTCCACCAGTTCCAACAGCTCGGGATCATCCACCAGATCCACCTTGTTCAGGTAGACCACCAGGTGATCCACGCCCACTTGGCGCGCCAGCAAGACATGCTCGCGCGTTTGGGGCATGGGGCCGTCGGCCGCGCTTACCACCAAGATGCCGCCGTCCATTTGCGCGGCGCCGGTGATGGCGTTCTTGACATAGTCGGCGTGTCCGGGGCAGTCCACGTGGGCGTAATGCCGCTTGTCGGTCTGGTACTCCTGGTGCGAGGTATTGATGGTGATGCCGCGCGCCTTTTCCTCGGGCGCGGCGTCGATCTCCTCGTAGCTACGCGCCTTGGCCAGGCCTTTGTCGGCCAGCACCTTGGTGATCGCCGCCGTCAGCGTGGTCTTGCCGTGGTCCACGTGGCCCAGCGTGCCAATGTTCACATGCTCTTTCGTTCGCTCGAATTTCTCTTTTGCCATTGCTTGCCGTTTCCTTTTGCCAATCGCCCTCTAGACCTTCTTTTACAATACTCCGCACGATCCACGCAACACCTTCTGTCACTGCGCTACTCCACCACCTTTCCCAGGGGATGTTGCTTCTTGTAGTCGTCGAACGTCGCGATGCGGTTTTCGTCCACCAGAATGCTGCCCCGCACGAGCGCGTAGTGACAGGCCAACTTGGCATCCAACACCAACGGGTGCGCCTTGCGGGCGTAATTAGGCCACTCATCTCCCGGCGGCAGCCAGCTTGGCTCGTCGGGATTCGAAATGCACAGCATCAACCTCCCCGCTCGAAGGTCTTGCACGAGTGACGCGGGCGCCCGCGAGGCTTGCGGCGTTGCCAGCAACTGTTCTATTTGCGGATCCGTCATTAGATGCAACCCGTGAGGGTCTCCAGACGGCTTGAGTAGCAGCTGCGTGCCTCGCGGGTCGCACAGGTAATGCTCGCGAAAGCCGTGCTCCTCCATCTGGTTCCGCAAAAACGACGAGGCGGTCATGCTGTTGAGCGCGCTTTGCGCGGCGAACGGCGCCAACAACCCGTGCAGCATGTTTGTCACGTCACGAAAGTAAGCGTGCGCGCCCCTGATCAGCGCCGCGTTGATCTTGGCGACGAAGTCGGGCACGTATTTGAGAATGTATTGATCGATCAACCCTTGGTTGATCGCGTCAATTGCCTGCTTTTCACCCAGCGCCCCCGTGAGCAGGATGATGTGGACAAACGGACTCTTGAGTTGCCGACACAACTCCAAACCGTCGAACCCCTCCTCGTCAAAGTCAAAGTCCAACAGCAAGATAGCTCGCTGTTTGTAACGCGCGAGGCGATAGATGTCTTGATGCACCTGACTCAAATGCAACAGCAACTTTGCGTCGCCCGTGGTTCTGTTGTGCTTCAGACACTCAATGGTTTGGCCAAAAACCCGTTCCTCCTTCGCGGCGTTCATGTCCGCCAGCAACCTGTGCGGATTCTTGTACATCAGGTAATGGAACCGCGTTTGATCCAACCGCGGCGCCAAACCCAACATGTACCCTGGGTTGTCGTCCACCAAAGTCACCGTGACGGGGTGCTCCAGGCACGGCAAGAACATTTTACTTCCTCGTGTTGTCATATCTACCATCCTCCAAGAATTATGAATTATAAATTATGAATTATGAGCCAAAAACACCGTGAAGAAAGGAACTCATAATTCATAATCCATCATTCATAATTCATAATTGTTTTTCCTCTTCTTCACGGAGTTTTTTGTTGCGTTCCGCCAGGGCCTTCATTTGGGCCTTCATGCGCTTTTGCTTTTCTTCGGGCGTCTCGCGCGGCGGTTGGGGGTTGTTTTTTTGCCTCTCGGCCGCGCGCAATACCTCTTCGATCATGGCTTTTTCGCGCGCTTCAAATAGCTTTTCGCTCCGAATGTTGCTGTAGGTGACGCTCGGCTTTGGCGCGCCCTTGGGCACGGGCGCACCCTCTTCGCAGCAGGGAAAGAATGTGCTGAAGCGGGCGTATTTCTCTTCTTTCGTCTTTTTTCCCTCGCCCTTAATATAACCACCATGCGCCGCCACGTTCTTGACATTTGAAGACAAGCCGCAACCGCTGCCGCCCTCGCGCGTGCTAAACATGGACTCGAACATGTTTTCCAACACGATTTGCGTGAGGCCCTCGGCGTTGTCCCACACCGAGATGACGACAAATCTACCGATGACATTGATGGTGATGACGATCCGGCTGCCTGGGTTTTTGCGCACGTAATGCAGGCTGTTATTCACAAAGTTGAATATCACCACGTTCACCAAGCTTTTATCGCCGTAGAACTTGCCGTCCTTGATGACGTTGACGGTGACCAGCTTCTTCTCTTCCTTGTATTTAAAGGGGTAGACGCGCAGGGCAGCGTGTACGACCTCGGCGGCGGAAAGGAGCTCAATCTCCAGCTTTTGCGGCTCATCCCGCGTGTTGTATAAAACGGCGGTCCAGTGTGACAGGTTTCCCGCAGCGCTGTCGTAAAGCGTTTCGGGCAGTTCCCGCAACATGGTTTCTTCGTCCTGATCCAGGGGCTTGACGTCTAAACCGGCCGCTTCGGCTTTTTTGTGGGATTCCAACAGCCTGGGCAAGTAATCCTTTACGGTTTCAGATCGATTACGCACATCCGAGGCGGGAGTCAACCCGTCGTGCACGCCCTGGGTAAAGCCGACGCGGACGAGGTCAATCCGCCTCTTTGCGATCTTCTGACTGTAGTAGGCACTTGTGAGACAGGCCGCCGCCATGCCCGAAGAGGTCGCCCAAAACCAAACCGGAACGGCGGCGGCGGCCTCGGCCAACGCGGATGTCCCCGTAAAGCCCCAGGCAAAACCAGCGCCCAGCAGGCAGCCAGCAACAAGCAGATAGAGGTACTCCCACCACTGCGTCAGCACGGAAAGCAGGTACAGGGAGATAAGCGTATTGCACAGCCACAGAGCGCTCCCTTTTGTTTGCAACAGCATGAATACGCTGAGGAACGGCAAACAATACGCCAGTGCCGCCCGCCAATACACGGGCATGATGCGTTGCAAAAAGCGAGGCAAATCATTCGTGAACAGCGGCGGAAAAGCCGCGAAACACGCGATGACAAACAGCGCGAAGGCGAGGGTGTTTTGCCCGTGATGTTCTTGTGCGCTCAGCAGAAACGCCGGAATGAGAAAGTTCAAGATCCCATATACCGTGAACAACCCTTGACGGTATGCGTGGTCTTGGGCCGCCGCGCCGCTCAAGGTAGAAACCTGCTCTCGGCCCGCATGGGCAACCACGCTGCCGTCGGGCTTCTTCTCGATGCGGATATGCAGCGGGTCAAACAGCCGCGCCGTGAAGAAGACGATGGTGTTGATTAAGAGGGTGGGGACAAGGCCTTTAATTTGCGTCATCGGGGTCAGTATCTGGTGCCACATGAGCAAACTCAACGCGGCGCAGACAGTTGTAATGAGAAACGTCCGCGAGCTGGCGCGGAAGCCGAAGACCGCCGCGAACAGAGGCACCGTGACAAACGGACCCCAAAACTGAACGGCGCCTAACACAATGGCAAGACCGTCGGGCAGGTAAAGAGCTACACTAATCGAAATTAGCCCAAGCACTAAGGCCGCAATCTGTGCCAAACGCAATTCCCGTTTGCCTTGCGTCAACCAACAGCTGGTCAGAGGCAGGGCCACGTCATGGGCAAAACTAACGGAGGCAACGTGCAGGACAGAATCAGCCGAGGACATGATCACTGCCAACAATCCCGCCAGAAACATCCCCTTGACACCTATAGGGACAAACTCTTGAATGAGGCGGGGTAGGGCTTGCGCGGACTCAATGTTGGGCAGCAGCGCCAGCGCGACCAAACCCAAGGTTCCAGAAACCAAGTAGAAAATGGCGGTGAAGATACCCGTGGTGATGTACGCCTTTCCAGCTTGCCGGGTATCACGCGCCAGTAGTACACGTTGCAAGGCATGTGGTTCAAGCTTGGGAACGAGAAAGATCCAAAAGATGGACCACTGTTGCAGCGCGTGCTCGCCATGGGGCAAGAACGATAGTTTGCCGCTTGACGCGACAGCTGCTTCAATGCCGGAAATACCGCCCGCTTTCTGTAAACCGACGATGCACAGCAGGGGAATGGCGATCAGCAGCACGGCAAACTGGAAAACGTCGGTCGCGGCGATGGCACGCATGCCGCCTACTGCCGAGTAAAACAAAACAATTCCTGCGCCCAACCAGACCCCCCACGTAGCGGGAAGTTGGAGAAAAACCTCAAACACGATGCCGAGAGCTACTACTTGAGAAGCGAGCCAGCCAGTACAAATCATCACGGATCCTAGTCCGGCAACAACTTTCCCTAGTTTGCCGTAAAAGTGCTCCATGATGTCGCCGCTGGAAATAGCCCTCTCAATGCAAGA
>JBCCEG010000028.1:0-10632 GCA_039030455.1 Myxococcota bacterium
CGTCTTCAGCGGCACCAGGAACACGCAGTCGACGATCCGTTCGTCCAGCCCCGGACCGATGCGGTTGGTTTTCAGAACACGCAGCTTGCTCAGATCGATACGCCGCCGGATGCGCGCGGGCAGGCGCTTGGCCAAAAAGGCACGATAGAAATCCAGACACTGCATCAGCGCGCGAAAGATCAGGTCGCTTTCGCGGACCGCCGGCTTGACAGCGCGCCTCGCTGCCTTTTTGCCGCGTCGGATTGTGGTTGTAACCGCCATGCTTTAGCATATCGTAAATAGAATTATTTTCAAGTCTTCGGATGAATCGGAATAAACTTCCAACATAATTTTGTTTTATGTACAAAATCTTGGTTGAGGGAAGAGAACGCAAGACAGATAAAAGCTCTGTGAGCTGTATGCTGTGTTGAAAACGTCGGGCATTATCGGTCGCATGGGTTTGTCGTGCCCGCGGGCATGGTACTCTTGGCTGGTACGGTGGAAGATTTTGTAAGGGGGGAGACAAGCATGGCACGAAAAACGAAAAAAGCCCGAGAAGGCGGATTGCCGCGCGAGATCCCTGTGCTGCCATTGCGCAACAGTGTGTTTTTTCCAGGCGCGGTGATGCCTTTAACCATCGGTCGCATCAAAACCATTCGCCTCATGGAACAGGTAGCCGGGACGGAAAGCTACTTTGGCATCGCCACGCAAAAAGCCGCCGAGGTTGATGATCCCGCGGAAAAGGATCTCTACCGGATTGGCACGGTTGCCCGCGTGGTCAAGTTGGCCCGCGCGGGGAAACAAGGCTTTAGCGCTGTCGTGGAGGGGACTGGGCGTTTTCGCATTGATCGTTTTGTGAAAACCGATCCATTTTTCACCGCCTGTGTGACGTCGCTGCCCGAGGAAATGCCGTCAAGCGATTTAGAGATTGACGCGCTTGCGCTTAATTTGCGCAACACAGCCCGCGAAGTCATCGATTTGCTGCCCGAAATTCCGGTGATGGCCAAACAACTGCTGGACTCCGTGACCGACCCAGGACATCTGGCCGATCTCATCACGGCTAATCTAGATGCCACCATCGAGGAAAAACAAGGGATTCTAGAGGCGGTTCACCTGCGCGAGCGGCTAACCAAGGTCTTGCGGCTGCTGAATCGGCAACGCGAAGTGCTCAAGTTGTCGAACAAGATCAATACACAGGTCAAAGGGGAGATGAGCAAGACGCAGCGGGAATACTACCTGCGTCAACAACTCAAGGCCATTAAAGAAGAATTGGGCGATCGAGACGATGAAGAGAGCGGTCTAGAAGAACTGAAGAAGCGTTTGGGGCAGGCTGGTTTGTCTACCGAGGCGGGCAAGGCCGCCGAGCGCGAGATGCGCCGTATGCGTCACATGCAACCCAGTCAAGCCGAGTACACGGTTGCTAGAACTTATCTGGAATGGCTGGCCGACTTGCCCTGGAATCATATGAGTGACGATAACCTGAATCTGGATAACGCGATGCGGCGGCTTGAAGCCGACCACTATGGTCTGGAGAAGATCAAGAAGCGTGTGGTGGAGTATTTGGCCGTCCGCAAGCTTAAAAACAATATGAAAGGTCCCATTTTGTGCTTTTTGGGGCCGCCAGGCGTGGGCAAGACATCACTAGGTCGCTCTATCGCCGGTGCTTTGAGCCGTCGATTTCACCGCATCTCCTTGGGCGGTGTTCGTGACGAAGCAGAAATTAGGGGTCACCGCCGTACCTACATCGGAGCGCTACCCGGCCGGATTATCCAGGGGATGAAAAAGGCCGGCACGCGCAATCCCGTGTTTTTGCTCGACGAAATTGACAAGGTGGGAAACGACTTTCGTGGTGATCCATCCTCGGCGTTGCTAGAGGTGCTGGACCCCGAGCAGAACCATGCCTTTAGCGACCATTACCTGGACGTCTCGTTCGACCTGTCGCGCGTGTTGTTCATCGCCACGGCCAACCAGGCTGATCCCATTCCGGCGGCGTTGCGCGACCGCATGGAAATTATCGAGGTGTCCGGCTACACACGGGAAGAAAAAATCAACATTGCCAAGGCCCATCTCATTCCCAAACAGCTGCAAGAGCATGGAATCTCCGGCAAGGAGCTGCGCGTTCCCGACAAGACCATAGGCCGAGTGATTGCCGACTACACGCACGAAGCAGGCGTGCGGAATCTAGAACGCCAAATTGGCGCCGTGTGTCGGGCGGTGGCCGTGGAAGTGGCCAACTGGGATAAGTCCGGCAAGCGGTTTAGCAAAAAAACCGTCACCGAGAAAAAGCTGCAAGAGATTTTGGGGCGGCCGCGCTTTCACAACGAATCGACCGACCGCACGGCACAACCCGGCGTGGCCACGGGGCTTGCTTGGACAGCGGCCGGTGGCGACATTTTGTTCGTGGAGGCAACGCGAATGGGCGGCAAGGGCGCGCTTATTCTCACGGGCCAATTGGGCGACGTGATGAAGGAATCGGCGCAAACGGCGCTGAGTTGGATCCGCAGCCAGGCAGCCTTGCTGGGTTTAGCAAAGACATCGCAGGTCCATCTCTTGAACGACACCGATGTGCACGTGCATGTCCCCGCGGGAGCTATTCCCAAGGACGGGCCGTCGGCCGGTGTCACCATCATCGCGGCGCTGGTATCGCTGCTGACGGGGCGGAAGACACACTCGGACGTCGCGATGACTGGCGAGGTGACGCTGCAAGGTTTGGTGTTGCCGGTAGGGGGGATCAAGGAAAAGGTGTTAGCGGCCCACCGCGCCGGTTTGCGCACGGTGATTTTGCCGGCGCGCAACGAGAAAGATCTCGATGAGATTCCCGACAACGTGAAAGAGGATTGTCGCTTTCGACTCGTCAAGACGGTGGACGAAGTTCTGCGCGAAGCACTAACACCCGCGTCACGATCCGCGGGTTCTTCGCGCCGACGCCCTCAAGTGGTCAACGGCCAGCCGGCTGCTCGGGCCTAGTACTACTCGGATTCATGGGATTTGGCGGATTTAATCCCCGCCGCTTGCGGCGGGATAGTTTATTGATCGCGATCAGCCCAAACGGAAAATACATCACATTTTACACAAAATCTTTCTCCGACGGCTTTCGCCACAAGCTCCACCTGGTTAAAAATCCGTTGTGGCGGCCATGGCGCACGGCGGAATAACACACCGCGTTCGCCGGTGTCCGGCCGCGGCGGGACCTTCCGGTTTCCCAGAACGCCAACCAGCCGCATTGGCAACAACCCCCCGAAAAAGCTATGCTGGCAAGCGCGGTTAAGTTACCGAGAAATAGCGCGGATGCAAGAGTCAAGCGGCAAAGAACTTCCCAAAACCCACGACGCCGTCGCCGTCGAGCGGTACTGGCTCAAGAATGGTGCTTGTAGAGACGCGATTAATCGCGTCTCTGTTGTGGATCCGGCGGGCGGTAAGGAAAGCGGCGTCGAGCCGCCGCATTCCAGGTCCTCCGACGCAATCCCCTACGTCATTTTGATGCCGCCGCCCAACATCACGGGCACCTTGCATAACGGGCATGCCTTGTTTGTCACGCTGCAAGACATTCTCATTCGGTTCCACCGCATGCGGGGGTACAAGACGTTGTGGTTGCCCGGCCTAGACCACGCGGGCATTGCCACGCAAGCCGTGGTGGAGCGAGCGTTGCGCGTAGAGGAAGGCAAAAGCCGCCGCGACGTGGGCCGCGCCGAATTTCTCAAGCGCGTGTGGGCGTGGAAAGAGCGCAACGGCAATCGGATTATTGAGCAGCTGAAGGCCTTGGGCGCCTCGGCCGACTGGGATCGGCTGGTGTTCACCATGGACCCCAACCATTGCAAAGCGGTCAACGAAGCGTTCGCGCGCTTGTGGAATGACGGGCTCATTTACCGGGGGCGGCGACTGGTGAATTGGGATCCCAAAACCGGCACGGCCGTCAGCGACGAAGAAGTGGAGCACGTCACCCGCAAGGGCGAACTGGTCTATTTCGCGTACCCCCTGCGGGGGCTTGCTGCTTGTCATCCCTGCATCCCTTCCTGTCACCCCTGCGTCTCTTCCTGTCACCCCTGCGAAAGCAGGGGGCCAGAAATGGATTCCCGCTTTCGCGGGAATGACAAAATGGAGGGCGGGAATGACAAAGTGGAGGGCGGGAATGACTCCTCCTCTGTCACCCCTGCCCCTGCCTCCGCAGGGGTAAACTCAGCAGGGGTCCATAAAGAGAGTCACTCTGCTCGTCGGGCTTGTGAAGAAATCATCGTCGCCACCACGCGGCTTGAGACCATGTTGGGCGACGTGGCGGTGGCGGTGCATCCGCAAGACGAGCGCTACAAACACCTGGTGGGTGCAACCCTGCGCCATCCGTTTTTTCCCGACAGAGAGTTGCGCGTCATCGCCGACGCCATGGTGAAGCCGGAGTTTGGCAGCGGCGCGGTCAAGATCACCCCCGCGCACGACCCCAACGACTTTGCCGTGGGGCAACGGCACGGGCTGCCTTGTTTGAGTGTCTTGACTTCCGACGGGCGCATCAACGACGAGGGCGGTCCCTATCGGGGTCTGCCCAAGCAAGAGGCACGGCGGCGCATTGAAGAAGACCTGCGCAAGCTGGGCTTGTTCCGCAAAAAAGAGCCCATCGAGCACAACGTGAGCGTGTCGCAACGCTCGGGCGAGCCGATTGAGCCCATGATCAGCCGCCAATATTTCGTTCGGACCGAGTCGATGGCGCGCAAGGCCCGCGAAGTCGTGGATAGCGGCGAAACACAAATCTTCCCAAGCAGCTGGAAAAAGACGTGGAATCACTTTCTGTGCAACATTCAGGATTGGTGCGTTAGCCGTCAGTTGTGGTGGGGACATCGCATTCCCGTCTACTACGACTTGCACAAGCTGCGTGACGCGATCCAAAACGACGCGCGACAGCGGGGAAAAGAAACGACGGCACTGCGTGCTCTGCAAACCGGTGTGCCTCGGCGTGAGCTCCTGCGCATTGCGCTGGACACCTTGGAGGATGAGTGGATACGGGCGTTTTCCGTTGCGTCGGTGGAAGACTTGACCGCCGAGCAAGCGGATCGCTACGTACAAGAAGAGGACGTGCTGGACACGTGGTTTTCGTCGGGCCTGTGGCCGTTGGCCACGTTGGGTTGGCCCAACAAAACCGCCGACTTGCAAACGTTTTACCCCAGCGCGGTGCTGGAGACGGGGTTTGACATTTTGTTCTTTTGGGTGGCGCGCATGGTGATGTTGGGCACGCATTTCATGGGGCGCTCGCCGTTTGCTCATGTTTATTTACACGCCATGGTGCGCGACGCGCATGGGCGCAAGATGTCCAAGTCGCTGGGCAACGCCGTCGATCCGCTGGACGTGATGCGCGGCGCCACGTTGAAGCAGCTACAAGACAAGGCACGGCAACATCCCATGGCCGCCGATCGGCTGCCCCAAGTTCTTGCGGGCATCGCCAAGCAATTCCCCGAGGGCATTCCGGCGGCCGGAGCGGACGGGCTGCGGTTGAGCCTGGCGATTTTGTCGGGCCAGGGGCGTGATGTCCGGCTGGCGGTGCCGCGTATTACCGGCTATCGAGCGTTTCTGAATAAGTTATGGAATGCCACGCGTTTTGCGCTGCCTCGTTTGCAGCAGTCTTCTCTCGTTCCCTTGCAACAGCTTCGAAAAGAGTTGTCCTTGCCCGACCGCTGGATTCTTTCGTGCCTGCAGCGGACGATTCGAACCGTGCATGAATCGCTTGCGGTCTATCGGTTTGACGCGGCGGCGCAGGCTGTCTATCACTTTGTGTGGTCGCAGCTGTGCGATTGGTACGTGGAGTGCGTGAAATGCGATGGGTTGTCCCCAGACTGTAGAGACGCGATTAATCGCGTCTCTACATCGGTTCTGTGGCACGTTTTGGAAACGAGCGTGCGGCTGCTGCATCCCTTTTGTCCGTTTATCACCGAGGAACTGTGGCGGGTTTTGCGTCCCTTGAGTCCGCAAAAGCTCTCGCATCGCTTCTGCTGCACCAGCCCCTATCCCGAATTCGACGCCGCTTGGGTGGATGAGGCGGCGGAATCGGACATGGAACTGTTGCAACAGGCGGTCACGGGCATTCGCGCCGCGCGCGCGGAGTCGGGGCTGCCGCCGTCGCGCAAGTTGCCGGTGATCTTGCTGGTGGATGACGCGGCGCCGCGCGGGCTTTTCGCGTCGCACGCATCCCTCGTCGCCTCGCTGGCGCGCGCTGCATCGGTGGATGTCCGCGCGCGTGAGGGATTCGCAGCTCCCAAGGGCGCGGTGGTCCACCCCGGGACCGTGGTGCATGCCATGATTGTGCGGGGGGAAGCGGATGTGCAAGCCCGACGCCGGACAGTGAAGCAGCAGCTTGAAAAAGCGCGTAAAGAGCTGGCGACGGTAGCGGCCGTGTTGGCCGGCGCGGCGTTCGCGCAGCGGGCTCCGGCCGCGGTTGTGCAAGCCAAGCGCGAGCAACGCGTCGCCTTGGAGAAAAAGGTCGGGGCGTTGGAGCAAGCATTACAGGGATTATGAATTATTAATTATGGATTATGACAGTCTTTTTTATTTATATTTTTGATGTATAATTCATGCTCAAAATAAACCTCTAGATCACCAGTGATGATTTATAATCAATAATCTCACTCTTCCCGCGCCGCATTGGCGATTAAAACCACGCGCTTGTCGGAGGCCAGATGTTGTTGAATAGTCTGCGCAAGCCCCTGGGGCGTTACTTGATGGTAGCGAGCCAAGTCCTTGGCCAAGCCATCCGGCGTACCTAACTGTCTATCGTAAATTTGCATATGTTGCGCTCGGGAATTCAGGCGCTGCAACGCAAAGAGTTGCCGCGTGTGCAAGGAGTTCGTCGCGCGCCGGATCTCTTGCGTGGAGGGGGGTTGACTGACAAGGCGCGCAATCTGTTCATCAATGATCCCCAAAACCTTCTGGGGATCGTTGCCTGGCAACACCAGTGCCTCGACACTGAACACCGACATATGCGTGAGTGAACTTTGATAGCTTGTCACGGACTGCGCCAGCTGCTGTTCATGCATCAAAGCCCGCGACAGCCGGGCAAATCGGTCGCCCGTGAGCACATGAGCCGCCACATCACACTCAGCGTCACCCGGGGCGAACAACGCCGGTGTCAAATAGTGAACCAAAATCTTGGTCAGCTTGCCCAAGCGTTCCAGCTCTAGCAGCCGTATCTCGCCCGCGGGCGTGGGGCGCGGAATTTTTTGGCGAGGCCTCAACGGCATGGGTTTAATGCCGCCAAAGTAGCGCTTGACCAAGCGCGGCACGGCATTGGGATCATAGTGCTCCCCCGCGACGGCGAGATCGCCGGCAAGAACCAGCGTGAAATTGTTGGGCGCATAGGCACGTTGATAAAACCGGCGCACCTTGGGCAAGGTCAGGCTGTCGATATCCTCCATGCTCCCAATCACCATGCCGTGGTAAGGGTGTTCGGGGGGGAACAAGGCATGCCAGGCTTTTTCCTCGGCGATGCCGTAAGGCCGATTGTCATAGCGCTGCAGCCGCTCGTTTTTTACTACCCGCAGTTGCTCGTCTAGCTTGTCTTGCGACAGCGCCGGCAAAAACCACCCCATCCGATCACTCTCCAACCACAGAGCAAGCGAGAGCTCGTTTTTAGGGACCACGGCATGGTAATTGGTGTGGTCAAAGGTCGTGTAACCGTTCACGGAGGTGGCGCCGGCGGCTTCTAGCTCGGCGAAATATTGCTCACGCCCCACGTGCTTGCTGCCCTCGAACATCAGGTGCTCGAACAGATGCGCCAGCCCCCGCTCGTCACGGCTCTCGTCCGAAGCGCCCGTGTGGCACTCCAAGTTAACGGCGATGTAGGGAATACGGGGATCGTGGTGCTGAATCACCCGCAAGCCGTTCTTCAACGTGTGTGTCGTGGTCGTCAGCCTAGGCAACGCGGCCGCGGTAGCTAAACCGGAACTCGCCGCCAAACACCATGCGACAATCAACTTGGCAACCAAGCATCTTTCTGCCATCATTTTCCTTGCCGGACTCAAACCCCCCGCGGCCCTAACAGTAGAAACGCGATTTATCGCGCCTCTACGCGGAACCATAAGGTTCAAACAAGCTTTTTGTCAAGAAAAATGCCTATAACCCCCGCCCGTGTCCGCAAGGCGATTTTGCCCGTAGCGGGGCTGGGCACTCGTCTTTTGCCCGTCACAAAGGCGGTCCCCAAGGAAATGCTGCCCATCGTGGACAAACCTTGCGTTCATTATGTGGTTGAAGAAGCGCTGTCGGCGGGAATTGAAGAAGTCGCGCTGGTGACGGCGCGAGGCAAGGGAGACATCGAGGACTTTTTCGACCGTGACACGGATTTGGAACACCTGCTGGCCGAAGGGGGCAAGCGCAAGCAGTTGAACGCGCTTCGATCGGTTCCCCAAGCGGCCAGCATTTGCGCGATTCGCCAGCCGTCGCCACAAGGACTAGGACACGCCGTTGCTTGCGCGAAGCGCTTTGCCGCCGGCGAGCCGGTAGCGGTGTTGCTGAGTGACGACCTTGTTCGCGTCAAGGACGGTCGACGAAGCGCCGTCGGTCAGTTAATCGACGCATTCGAGCGCACAGGCGCGGCACAGGTGGGGCTCATCAACATTCCACCCGAAGAGATGCATTGCTACGGGGTAGCACGAGGGCAAACCGATGCAACGGGCGCCTTCGTCATCGAAAAGACGATTGAAAAACCCGCCGCGGGAGCGGTTCCCCCGTCGCCGGCCATTATGGGGCGTTACATTCTTCCCCCAACCATCTGGCCATTTCTGCGTGCTCAAGGGCCGGGTAAAAACGGCGAAATTCAGCTCACCGACGCGCTCAACCACTTTGCCCACACTCACCCTTTGCACGGTTGTTTTATTAAAGGCCAACGCATCGATGTGGGCAGCCCGTTGGGTTACGTGCAAGCCACGGTGCTAGAAACACTCAGTCGCCCCCAATTGCGCCAGGACTTTGTCACATGGCTCAAGCAGCAACAAGTCATCCACTGATTACACGGATGACTTGGGTTTCTCGGGATTAGGAGAATTTTCACACTAAACTCTTGACAGGGTGAAAATGGGAGTTAGAGTGAAGGGAGTCCCAGGGGGGATCGCTGCCGCCGCTGGATAAGGTTTAACCAACACGCAAAACGCATACGCGTAACGTAAAGAGGCCGAAAAAATGGAAGAGAAGAAACTGCAAGAAAGCCAAGAAGAGCAGGAAGAGAAAAAGAAAGGCGAAGAGGAAGAAGATAGCGGATCGGGCGGCGAGATGGACCGATTGCTGTATTGGTCATTCGCCAGCGTCATCTCGTTGGTGATCGCCCTGTCGGTCTACAACAGCTATTGCGTGCCCGAGGACCAGAGAAAACCCACCTTTAAGATGCAACAAGAAAAAATGCGACAGGAGCAAAAAGCCAAGGAGAAGGCAACGTCCGAGCAACCGCAAGACGGCGGCCCCGCGCAACCCGACGACTCCGAACCCAAGCAAGAATCGGATAATCAACAGAAGTAGGATTGTTCAACCGTAACACGGGTCGGAGTAACGTGTAGGGGGCTGTGGGGCAAAGTTGTGTTCCTCGGCCCCTCCGGCTCCCCTGCTGATTCATATGGCAAAGCGTAACAACTAACCAGGATTCATCCGTGAATCCGCAGAAGCGTGAGGAACAGCAAATGAAGTGGCCATGGCAAAAATCCCAAGAACCCGAGCTGCTGCGACCAAGCGGCACCGCGACCATTAGCATCTCGATTGTTAATGAAAAAGACGCTAAGGAAAAAGGCAAGGATCAAAAAGACGACGGCAACGCCGTCCTCGCCAAAATGGAGCCGCAAGGCGACGATCAGGCTCAACCGCGAGCCACCGGCAAAAAGCCGTTGCCAGTGGCCAAAGGAGTCAGATTCATTAACCATATCACCAAGGAAGTCGTGGTGATGGAGGGCGACCGCGTGTGGCGCGAGCCCTACACTCCACCCAAAAAGAACAACAGGTGATCTCTTTTTTCATCCGTAGCGACGCGATAAATCGCGTCGCTATTCCTTTCATCAACAACTAGGAACCCAACATCATGCGGGAACCTCTCAGCATCCCCGATCAAATTAGGCTGTTGTTCATGCTCTGGCTGTTCGTGGGAATGTTCCTGCTTTTTGGGCCGCCGCAACCTCGCAGAGACCCTCCGCCATGTCCCTAGCCCAATTTTCCACCGGCGAGCTGATGGATCTGGGTATTGTCTGCGTTTACCTGCTCTCCGTCCTTGTGATCGGCGTTTATTTCGGCCGCAAGGTGGACACCATGCAGGGCTATGCCATTGGCGAGCGGAACTATGTCACTGCCACACTAGTGATGGCAACGTTTGCCACAATTATCGGAGGTGGATCAACCATCGGCGATGCGGAAAAAGCCTTTACCGTTGGTGTCACCTACACGGCGGTTTGCTTGGGTTTTCCCATTAGCAAATGGATAGCTTCCCGCTGTCTTGCACCTCATTTTGGTCGTTTTCTGGAACGCGACATGGTTTCGGTAGGTGAAATCATGGGTAGTGTCTACGGTAAACCAGGGCAGGTAATTACAGGTATCTCGGGAGGTGTGCTTTGTTCGGCCGCCGTGGGTGCTCAAATCGGCGCTTTGGGCTGGGTGAGTCACTACTTGCTCGGGATTCCACAGGTGTGGGCCATTGTTGTTGCTGGC
>JBCCEG010000029.1:0-10416 GCA_039030455.1 Myxococcota bacterium
AGGGCCTCATCACCCTCGATCACCAGGAACGGCAGGATCGCCGACGATACGGTGATGTTTCGGTCCAAGCTGATTCCTGGATCAGCGCCGCCCTGGAAATCGATGACGTTGTTGTCGCTGATGATCGTCGCCGCGTTTGCAAAGACTACAACCGGCCGGTCGTTGACGTTGTCGACCGTCAGCATGAACGTAACCGGGTCAGACTCTGCGCCATCGTTGGCGACAACGCTCAGGTCCACCGTGCCAAAGGCATTACTGGCGGGCGTTACCGTGATCAGCACGTTAGCCGGATCTGTATCAACGACGGAAATCGCGTCGATGATATCGGCGTTGGCGCCGATCGCCGTCACGTCGACGGTAACCGGATCTCCTTCTAGGTCCGTGGCGGCGACCGTGAAGCCGGTAAGCGTCTGGTCGGCGATGTCCTCAAGGATGTTGTCCGGCGCCCCTTCAACGGTGACCGTCGGCGGCGAGTTGTTGACCGAGATACTGAATTCGAGCGTGGCCGTGTTGTTCACCGCCTGTCCGTCGTCCAGCTCGATGGTGACAAGGGCCGTGCCGCTGACGCCGGAACCGATGCTGTAGACCAGATCGTAGGTTCCGTCTTTGTTGTCCACAAACTGCGGCTGACCACCGCCACTGAACAGGTTGGCCCCGGAGATATCCGAAATAATCGGCACCGGTGCGGGCTCGGTTTCGTTCGCGGGCCCGGGGGACGTGGCGACGACCCAGCGCCGCAGCACAAACAGGCCGCCGCTCTGACCAACTTCCGACGGATAGCTCTGGCCGGCGCAGGACGATTCGGAACAGCTGGGAATGGTGAACGTCGGATCAACGCCGATACCGTTGAACTGGAACCCGCCAAGAACCACAATCCGCGGCGGATCGTTCACAGCGTTCACGGTGACGTCAACATCTACGACACCTTCACCACCCAGATTATCCGTCGCGACAACTCGAATCGTGCCGGTACCGTTGGCATCGGTCTCAGCGTTGATCACCAGCCCGGTGACGGTCACGCTGTCGCTACCGCCTCCGGAAAAGGTGGGCGCACCCGACACGGAGATTATCGAGGGCGTCAGAGAAATCGCTTCCACATCGATAATCGTCCCATCAGCATCAGAACCAGCAATGTCGAAACCACCACCGTTGTTGCACCCGGCCGCCGCAATATCGACCGCGCTGGCGCGGCAAAAGGAATTGCAAACGGCGACGGGCCAACGTTGGATTCAAGAGGCGATCGCCAACGGCCGCGCGCGCCACGCCGGCGGCATGCCGTTCGAGGAGAAGATGGCGCAATTGACGGCAACCCTCGCCAACCAGTTCGCCGAATCGGCGAGGCTGCAACGGCAAATCGAAAGCAATCTGGCCGCGTTGGGTTTTAAGCTCGACTCGCATGAAGATCGCGATGAGTGAGTGGAAGACAGTTCGCATGGGCGATGCCGCTCTGAAAATCGGTAGTGGGGCCACACCCAAGGGAGGAGGCAGGGTGTATTTACCGTCCGGTAGAGTGGCCCTGATCAGGAGCCAAAATGTCCACAATAATGGACTCAAGGCCAACGGACTCGTTTACATTACGGTGGAGCACGCCGCCAAACTTGACAATGCGGCGGTCCAGTCTGGCGATTTGTTGCTGAACATCACAGGTTTCGTTGCGCGGTGCTGCCAGGTACCAGACTCAGTCCTGCCAGCACGGGTTAGCCAACACGTGGCGATCATTCGAACGAATCCTGACATTCTCAATTCCCAGTATCTTCGATATTACCTAGTGTCGCCAGACAAACAGGCGGAACTGCTTGCATGGGCCAGCGCTGGCGTGACACGAGATGCTTTGACAAAGGGAATGCTCGAAGACCTTGAGATTAAAGCGCCTAAAAACTTGTCCGAGCAAAAGGCTATCGCGCATGTTTTGAGCACGTTGGATGACAAGGTGGATCTGAGCCGCCGGATGAACCAAACGCTGCTCGCGATCGCCCAGGCCGTCTTTGGCAGCTGGTTCGTGCATTTTGATCCCGTCGTGGCGAATGCCCTGCGTGCCGGTCATCCGATTCCCCAAGCGCTGCGGCGCCGCGCGCGCATGTTGCGGCACACGTTGAACCACTCCCCGCCCCCGGGTTTCTCCCGCCTATTTCCCAATCGCTTTCAGGATTCATCTTTTGGTGCTATTCCAATAGGGTGGGTGGCTTGCCAACTTGGCGAATGTGTGGAAAGTTTTAACAGCGAGCGTGTTCGTCTCAATAGACGACAAAGAGCGCGGCGGCCCGGGCCTTTCCCGTACCATGGCGCAACCGGTGTTTTGGGTTACGTAGATGATTATCTATTTGATGGTGTCTACGTGCTTGTTGGAGAGAACGGCACTGTGACAGACGATGACGGCTACCCCGTTACGCGGTATGTTTGGGACAAGTTTTGGGTTAACCAGCATGCGCACGTGTTACGAGGAAAGGCGGGTACATGTAGCGAGTACCTCTACTTGCTTTTGAAAAACACTCCCGTGAAGCCTTATGTAGCCGGTGTTGTGCAGCCTGGCTTGAATCAGAAAAACTTAAGATCGATCCCCGTGGTGTTGCCGCCGCCAAACGTCCGCGCGGTATTCTCGGAGATGATTTCTCCGCTGTTCGCGCAATACCGGAGTTACACGGCGCAAAGCGAGACGCTGCGAGCGATCCAACAACATCTGTTGCCCCGCCTGCTCAATGGCAAAATCAGCGTGCGGCCTCTCTGTAAGCAACTATTTAACGAGAAAACCGCAGCGGGCGGCGCTGGTGCCTGTGGAACAGACGGACACGATTCCCTGGAAGAGGAACGCGATGGGCGGCAAAATGACGGAATCGGACGTTGAAAACGTTGCTCTCGCGTGGCTGAAATCCCTTGGCTATACCGTTGTCGGCGGCCTGGATCTGGCACCGGGAGGGCCCGGTCGCGAACGGGACGATTATGACGTCGTGGTGCTGCGAGGCCGCCTGCGCCGAGCGCTTGTCAAAATCAATCCCCATGTTCCGCTGTCGGCCGTTGACGACGCCGTGGATATTGTTCGCCGTCTCGACGGCGCCGATTTGGTTGAAAACAATCGACGGTTCCATGAACTCGTAACCGACGGCGTTGACGTCGTGTACCGCAAGGAAAATCGCCGGGTTTATGACAAGGTTTGGCTGCTGGATTTCGACCATCCGGCCCACAACGACTGGTTGGCTGTTAGCCAGTTCACGGTTGCGCGCGACGGCCGGGCGCGGCGGCCCGACATCGTTGTGTTTGTCAACGGGCTGCCCTTGGCGGTGCTTGAGCTGAAAAATCCGGCCGACGAGGCCGCAACCTTGCGCCACGCGTTGAATCAGCTGTGGACCTATCAAACCGACATCCCCGCGTTGTTCGCCTTCAATGAGCTGTTGGTGATTTCCGACGGGCTTCAGGCGCGCGTGGGGACCATCACGACCGACCCGTCGCGCTTTATGCAGTGGCGCGCCGTCACGGGAACGGACTTTTACCCGGCACCGGAGTCGGCTCGGCAAGGCAACGCCGAAGGCAATGATGCCGTCAAATGCGAGCTTGAGGTGCTGTTGCGAGGCATTTTCGACCCGCGACGGCTGTTGGATTTGCTCATGAATTTTGTCGTGTTCGAGGAGCATGCGGCCGGTCACGGCTCGCGGGCGGGGTTGGGCGGTGTTCGCAAGAAGTTGGCGGCTTATTACCAATTCCGCGCGGTCAACAAGGCGCTGAAGCGCACGTTGGCCTCGTGCGGCGCGGCGGCAACCGCCGACAGGGGGCGTATCGGTCTGGTGGAGCACGCCCAAGGCAGCGGCAAAAGCCTCTCCATGATCTTTTATGTCGCCAAGGTCGTCCGCCACCCAAGCATGTGCAATCCCACTCTCGTGATCATCACGGATCGGAAAGACCTAGACAATCAACTGTTCGACACGTTTTGCCGCTGCGGCCGTCTGTTGCGTCAGGCCCCCGTGCAAGCCACGAGTCGTGAAGAGTTGCGGCGACTGCTGAGCCGCGCGAGCGGCGGCGTGATTTTCACGACGGTTCAAAAGTTTCTGCCGATAGCGGAGGAGGGGCCGCCGTGCCTTTCGCGGCGGAAGAACATCGTTGTCGTCGCCGACGAGGCCCATCGCAGTCAATATGGTTTTATCAAGGGATTCGCGCGGGGTATGCGCGACGCGCTGCCAAACGCTTCGTTCATCGGCTTTAGCGCCACTCCCGTTGAGCGGCGAGACCGCAGCACGCGGGCCGTTTTTGGCGATACCATCGATACATACGACATGCGCTGCGCCGTGGAAGACGGCGCCACGGTCCCCATCTATTACGAGAGCCGTCAGGCGCGCATTGAGTTGGACAGGGACGAGCGCCCCAGGATTGATGACGAATTCGAGGAAATTACCGAGGGTGAGGAAGAAGCGCAAAAGCAGCGGTTGCGAGCTAAATGGACGGCGCTGGAGGCGATTGTGGGCGCGCCCGAGAGAACACGGTTGGTGGCCCGCGATTTGGTTGAGCACCTTGACAGTCGGCTGGCGGCCATGGACGGCAAGGCGCTGTTGGTGTGCATGAGCCGCCGCATCTGTGTTGACATGTACCATGCGTTGGTCAAGCTGCGCCCCGATTGGCACGGCGACGATGGGAAAGGACGGATGAAGATCGTCATGTCCGGTTCCGCTTCCGATCACGCGGCGTGGCAACCCCATGTGCGCGGCAAGGCGGGCAGGGAAGCGCTGGCGAGGCGTTTTCGTAATCCCGCCGATCCACTCAAGCTCGTCATTGTTCGCGACATGTGGCTCACGGGGTTTGACTGCCCCTGCCTGCACACGCTGTATGTGGATAAACCCATGCGCGGCCACGGTCTGATGCAGGCCATCGCGCGGGTGAACCGCGTATTTAGGGACAAGCAGGGCGGCCTGGTGGTGGACTATTTAGGACTTACGCGGCAGCTCAAACGCGCTTTGGCCGACTATACCCAGGCGGGCGGGCGCGGCGACGCGGTGATTGATCAAACGCGAGCCGTCGCGCTGATGATGGAAAAGTATCATCTGGTGGTCGCCTTGTTGCGCGGGTTCGACTACCGGCGGTTTCTTTCTCCTCCGGCAACGCGGGGAAATTCTCGCAAAGGGGGGAATCCAGACCGATCACGCAGACTTTCCGGCATCATCGCGGCCATGGAACATATTCTCGCGCAACAGGGCGGCAAGGAACGGTATTTAGACGCGGTCTCGGCCCTTTCCAAGGCTTTTGCGTTGGCGGTGCCTCACGCCCAAACGGTGCGAGTTCGCGACGAGTTGGTGTTTTTTCAAGAGATTCGCGCCGGACTGGCGAAGGCGACGGTGGAGGGCGCGCGCCACGCCGAGGAAGGGATGAACACGGCAATTCGGCAGTTGGTTTCGCGCGTGGTCGCGCCCGGCCGCGTGCTGGATCTTCACGATGCCTTGGGGCTGAGCAAGCCGGATCTCTCGGTTCTCGCCGACGATTTTCTCAACGAAGTGCGCGCGTTGCCGCAGCGCAATGTGGCCGTTGAGCTGCTGCGCAAGCGCTTGCACGACCAACTGACACCGCGCGGGCGCGAAAGCAGCGCGCGGACAGCCTCTTTCGCGGGGATGCTGGAGCGAGCGGTGCGCAGATATCAAAGTCGCGCCGCGACAACGGCACAAGTTTTAGACGACCTATACGATCTTGACTCGCTTGTTCGGCAAGAGCAGGCTCGCGGCGCCAGGCTGGGCCTGTCGGAAGAAGGACTGGCGTTTTACGACGCGCTATGCGTGAGCGACGGTATTGAGAGCCTGCTGGGCAACAAGCAGCTTAGTCGCATGGCTCGAAAGCTGCTCGATAAGGTTCGGCGTAACGTCACCATCGACTGGACCAAGCGTCAAAGTACTCTTGCCGGCATGCGTGTCCTGATCAAGCGCACCTTGCGCGGACACGGCTACCCGCTAGAAAGCCAGGAGGAAGCAGCCCAAAGGGTGCTTAGGCAGGCGCGAGAGCTGTGCGGCGACGAAGTGGGATGATCCGCGCGGGTCTCGTCAAGCCGCCCGATTCGTTACGACGGCAATCGGGCGAGGGGTTTGTTTCACGGCCTTGGCGCCTGTCTCAGCGCGTCCATTTGCCCTTGAGTTGACCGCGCAGGGTGCAACGACCCTCGCCGCAGCGGACGTTGGATTCGGTCACTTGCTCTCGCGCCGAGGACTTTTTGGCGCACAGCCCGCCAATTTGCCGGCCGCCCTTGGGGCAGATGAGCTCACCGGCCGTGATCAGGGGCTCGCGGATGCAAACCCCGCCCTGTTCAAAGGTGCCGCCGGGGCAGGGAGCGGGCTTGGGTTTGTCTACCATGCGGCGGACACAGCTTTCCCCCTCAAGCTCGAATCCGGTTGGACAAAGCATTTGAGCGGGCGAGGGTTTTTCAGCCAGGCAGTAGCCCTTTTTTTTCTCGAACCCGTCGGGGCATTTGCGGCGCTGGGGCCCTTTTTTGTAACAGTACTTGTCTAGCTGCATTTCCCCCTCCGCGCAGGCGTATTTGGGGTCGCCCTTAGCGGTTTTCACGCATGTTCCGCTAGAAAGCACATAGCCTTCCTGACACGTGAGTCTTTTTTCGGTTTGAATTCTGTGGTAGCAGATTTCCCTATCCTTGCACTTGGTTGCATTAAGCGAGAAGGGGTCGATCGGTTGAAAGCATTGGAATTTTCCCTTGCCGGTTTCCAACAGAATGCCTTTTTCCGAGCAGACTTGCTTGGCCTTGGCGATCTTCTTGTGCCAGCAGTCACCTTGTTTTTCTCCGGCGCAACTGTTGCCCACGCAGGTGAATTGCCCCGTTTTCTTGTCGACCTTGCAAATCACATTGTTGTTTTCCGATGTAAAAACGCTCATGGAGCTGTTTTCCTTGGGCCAGAATTTGTTGAGCCATCCTTTGTCTTTGGTACACAGACCCCGCCCTGATTCCAGCGTCATGCACGCGGTGCCGTCTTTGTAGTAAAAGCTGTCGATTTTTGCCTTGATGAACCCCATGGTGTTTTGCTTGCTGTTTGTATTGATGACAAAACACCGTTGGTAGCCGTCGTCGTCCTTGACGCATCGCATGCCTTCTTCAAGAAATAGGCCGGCCCACGCTCCGTGCGCGAACCCGAGCGTTGCGGTAGCTATCGCGGCCCAGAGTGCTCTTTGCATTTTTTCCTCCCTCGCGGCTGTAGCCGCGGCTTTGTTGAACCTGTTTTTGTAACATACCGGTGACGGTCTGCTATTCCCCCAGAAATGAGAAGAAGGCAACCATGCTGATCCAACCGGGCTGCTACCCCGACCCTGGAAACGACCATGCCTTTTTCTCCCCGCAAGGTTTTCGCTGTCGCTCAATATTTTGCGGGGGCCCCTTCCTCGCTTCGTTTGTGCTGGATGACGATGATAGGGGAGGACATTGCCCTTCCGCTTTAACCGCTTGGCGCTTGGGTTATCCGGCTTTTTTTGATAAACAGTAAAAAACTACTTCTTTGGGGTTGACACGCGTTTCGTGCGCTGATATTCCATCAATCAGGTTGCCAAAAGAGATCCGTATTTACTGCGGAGACTTTTAGGCGGCTTCAACCGAAACAACAAGGCGGAGGAAACGGCCATGAAAACAAAATACCCACTGCTCGCGGTGGTTTTTCTGCTGGCCCAAGGCTGGGCCTTATCTTCTCATGCGATGGATGAGAAGGAAGGAGGAACAAGACAAAACGACCACAACGAACCGGAGATCGAGTTCTACAGCGACGAGGAAACGGACGACGCCGAACCGGGGTTTGGTTTGGATAACGAGGTAGCAACAAGCACCAAAACGTCGCGGCACAAGCCGAAAGTTAATCTGGACCGCGTTGTCCGCAAAATTCGCAGCGCCTATAAGAGACAGCGGCGACTTGACCCCCGCGCGGCCAAAGCGCTCAAAACCTACATTCAACCGCGTGCCTCGTCGCGGCCCATTTCCGACGTCACCGACGCGGATCAATTGGCGCGGGCAGGGTCGCTGCACAAAAAAGTTCTCGATTTTTTAGAGGCGGGCGATGAGCCGTTGATAGTTGTGTTCGGCCCTGCGGGGGCTGGCAAGAGCTCTTACGGCAGGTTTTTGGAAAAGACGTTGTGGGAAAAGTACGACAAAGGCGAATCCGAGCTGATCCCGCTCTTTATTCAACTGACCAAGTTTTACTACCGCAAGGACAGACAGCCGATCATCGAGGAATTCCTGCAAGAACAGATCGGTTTATCCTTCGAGGAAATCAGAGCGATTAGGGGTAAAGCGGATTTTGTCGTCGTCCTAGACGGTTATGAAGAACTGGGTAAGTGGGACAACCTGTACGAGCAAGAGAAGATGGAGTCTTGGGCACCATTGACCATCATCACCAGCCGCGCCGAGGTGTTGGACGACCCCAAGGGCGAGTTTTTGTTCAACGCCGGCAGAGAGCAGGCCGTGCAATGGCATATGGCGCCGCTGGTGGAGCAGGAGATCGAGGCCTACATCGATCGGTTTGTCAAATCGGATCTCAACCGTTCCAATTGGACGACCAAGCGGTATAAGGAAGAGCTGACCAAACTCCGGCGCCTGCTGGGCGACCAGGGCCTGCCCACCCACCATCCGTTGGCCTTGCGCGTGTTGCTTGAGGCCATGCCGGTGCTGGCGCAGCATCACACGGGCGCGGCGGTGTACCAGGAGTTCGTCCACCGGTGGTTGAACGAAGAAGCCTTGCGCGTCAAGCAGATGATCTCGCGCCGCGACGGCAAGCTGGATGTGACAGCCGAGGAGATCCGGCAGCGCTTTTACAACTACTCGCAAGATTTGGCTCTTGCCATGTTCGCCGCCGAAGTGGACGTGGTGTCTTCGCGCATCGACGCGGAAACGCCTCACCCAACCTGGGGCAGGTTTTTCGATCAAAAGACGCGCATTGAGCAAGAGGGGAGTCCCATCATGCGCGTGGGCCAGTTTCAATATCGCTTTGTGGGCAGCGCGATGCAGCAATACCTGGTGGCGCGGAGGATTGTGGAAGAAATTCTGCACGGCAAGCAGCCCGCGCAAGCCGACGCCGACCACGAGGATGACAAGGAAGACGACAAGGAAAACAACGACGACGAAGAACAGCAGGTCGCCGTGAAAACGGTGGCTGAACTGCTGCGGGAGCTGCGGGCGGACTACCTGATCAACCAGGGGATGATCAGCGGCAAGCCCACGCTGATTCGCTTTTTGGCCGAGACGGTGTCTGCGGATCGCGAGCGGCTGTTGCCCTATTTCCGCGAACTCGTCACCCGCTACAAGAGTAACCCCGTGTTCACCGTGGCGGTAGCTAACGCCCTGGAGATTCTGAACGCCGCCGGTATCTCTTTTGCAAATGAAGATCTGCGCGGCCTGTGCGTGGCGGTGCAACGCCTGGGCGGTTTGGGCGGCCTCGCCGGATGGCACGGCCCCGACCTGACGGGCATCGACTTCTGCCAGGCTAATCTCGACGGTGCCGATCTGCGAGGCACCAAGCTGTGCCAGGCCAAGCTCAACGGCGCGAGTGTATGTGGCGGCGTAAAGCTGGATCAAGCCGATCTGCAAGGGGCGAGCCTGGCGGATCTCAAGGTGGACTCCCAGCTGACCCACGACGGCGTTCAAGGGAATTTTGAAAAGCTGACGCTGGAGTTCCTGCTGCACAAAGAGGCGGTCCGCTTGGAGCAGGAAAGGCTAAACCAACAGATCACCAATCTGCAAACCAGCGTGCGGCAAAAAGATAACGAAATTACGCGGCTTAACAACGAAAACAGGGTCAAGCAGACGACAATCAACGGGCTGAGTACCAGGATCTGGGAGAAGGACTCACAGATCTCGACTCTGAACACGACGATAACAAGAAAAGACAAAAATATTAGCGATCTTGCAAGTGATGTAAGCTATGAAGCGAGAAAAAGGGCAGATGCCGAGTCTAAAGCTAAACGTTTGGATAACAAATCCGATAATTTTGAAAGTGAGGTTAATCGCCTAAAAAACAGGCAAATAAAGCTTACTGTTACAGACCAAGCAGGTGGCACAAGAACATATTATGGAGATGGTCACGGAAAACCTTGGGCCTCTGGCACAATGACACGTGTAGAGGCTAGCTTTCACTAGCGCAATCCAAGAGTCGGAAGAAGAATCGGTCGCGGGTTCGGCGGGCAACGCCGGGTCCGCGACTTTTTTTGTGAGCCGGTGAAAATATGCGTGTCGTGTGTAGAGACGCGATTCATCCAGCACGAACGCGGCTCCCCGTTGTCACCCCGAACACAGAAACGCGGAGAGACCCTTCGTGCTTCGCACTGCCGGATGACAGAAGGCTGCTGGATGCGGTTACGCTGTAGAGACGCGATGAATCGCGTCTCTACGCGTGCGTGTGCAACCCCAAGGCGCTGCGCGCACCGCTTTCTTTAGACCCCAAACCTCCCTTGGCCGTGTAAACTAAT
>JBCCEG010000030.1:0-10323 GCA_039030455.1 Myxococcota bacterium
CCCCTCCGCTCTGCTCGCGCCTGCAAGGCGCGAGGGCGGCGTAGCCTTGTGTTCGAAGGGCGCCAGCTTCGCTGGCGCCCCCGAAGGGGCGGGGCGGGGTCGGGGCTCCCCGCCCCTTCGGGGAGGGCGCTAGCATTGCTAGAGCCCTTCGGGGAGGGCGCTAGCATTGCTAGAGCCCTTCGGGGAGGGCGCTAGCATTGCTAGAGCCCTTCGGGGAGGGGCGGGCTGCGCGCTAGGGGAGGGGAGGGCTGCTAGGTTTGTAAGAACAAGACAAGACAATACGTTCGGCAAGCCGTCTTCCAGCGCTTGCGCGACCCCGGGGACGCGCGCAATTTACCACAGCACCGCGCTTCCGGTGCGGCGAAGCCGCGCTCTGGGGACGCGCGCGCGTCGCATAACTACTACCTTTAGACCCAAATAGGTAGTAAAGCAGCTATGATCGGGCTCCAAAGAATATAGAAGATTGATCGCGCCATAGCAACGGTTAAGCCAAGCCGGCTGCGCCCAAGCTGAGGCGCGCCGCGCGGCTAGCTTAACTATGAAACTAGTTTATTTTGTGGATAGTTTTTGCAAACTCCCTTGTATTTTGGAAAATCACCTTTTGGGTTTTTGTGTTGATCAGTTGATGGTGGGTTAAAACAATAGCACCGAGCATCGCCACTAATAAAATGAAACTCGCACATATAAAAAAATAAAAGTAATAAGTATATATGCATTGGCCAACCGCTTGGATATTCGTTAAACTTTCCGTGATTTCTGACCATTCAGTAAAGAATAAGTTATTGTATAAAATTGCTGGGTAACATTCCAATTCGCGACGATGGGTCGCCTGGAATGACGGAGTACCCTCGTGGCTCAGCGCTGTGGGGTGCGGGAGACTGTTTTCTTGCAGTCCCGCGTGCCAAAGATTTTGGTGCAGAGCGCTTACGCACTCTTGCGCGCTTGCGCGCGCCAAGACCCCCGTCTCATGGTAGGTACCCGTTTCTCGAGCCAGTGCAATCAGATCGTTATCTATAATACAAAAAATGAGAACGATTAATAGAATACCTAAAAGGCCGCCTATTGGCAAATAACGATATTTTTTGTCATTTATTTCTGCTAATTTTATATTGAGCATCATTACAACGAATAAAAACAAAACAGCGATAGCACCAATATAAACCACAAGGAAAATCATTGCAAAAAACTCTAGACCAATTAATATTAGTAATCCAGCAGCATTCAAAAAAACTAGAATTAGAAAAAGTACCGAATGTACGGGGTTTGTGACCTGAATCAATAAACCAGCAGAAATTAAAGCAAGACTAGAAAAAATAGAAAACAGAAGAAAACTCACAGATATAATATTTGTTTTACCGCGTTAGAACGCGTACGCCGTTGGCATCCCGGCGGTCGCGAAGCGACGTTCAGGTTGCTTCAGTAGAGTGATCAGGGCGCCGGTCTCGTTTGAAAGGCGCAGCCTAGTAGTTCAGAGTCCGGTCGGCGTACTACCATCCTTTTGCGCAATCGCCGCGCAAGCCGGTCGCTGTACTACGCACCCTGACTACGATCGCCCTTTCGGGCTCAGCCGACCGACTCACTTAAGGGTGCTCGTACAAGTAGGCTGCGCCAAGCGTATGAAGTTGCGCATACACGCGCACGCCTTCGGGGTGCGAGAGGACCCTCACAAGGCAGCATGCACCGACTACAAACTCTTTGCCCTTTAAGTCTCTTTGCGCTCGCAAGCCCCCCAGCGGTCCACTCCCTTTCTTACGGGGTCGGCGAAGCCGGCACGCCCAGCACCTCTTACGATGAAAGGTTTATGGGTTTTGAAGAAACACTCCACTTTTGGGCGCATATGTCTCCGGCTCCGCCGGGCTCTGACCTGTGCACTTGCTGCAAGCTTTGCTTGCAGTGCCTCGCCCGGTTGAAGTGACGGTGCGCGGGCAACCGCTTGCGCGATCTGCGATCCTAGGATCGTGAAAAGGTGCAGTTGCGAGTGTCCTTCGGACCCTCCGGGTTACGTCCTTCGGCCGTAAACCCGTACACCGTCCCCGTCTTCGGCCCCACGATGCTTGTCTCCCCCATACGCTGTGCACGCCCCCCTTCTCCCCTCCCCTCCCTCCGGTCCACTCCGTGGACGCGGAGCGGTTGGGGTTGGGGCGGGGTCAGCGCTTCGCGACCGAAGGGGTCTTTATCCCCCCGCAAGCGCGGTCTCTCCGGCTCCGCCGGCAGCTTCGCGACGGTCGGGGGGGATAAAGGCAAGCGCTGGAGACCCAATTATCCATTCGTGTCACCAATAAAAACAAAGCTGATGTAACTATGTTTGAAGAAGCTTTTGGTGGCGGTTGTTATTATGATAAGAGCCAAAATGGTTATTATACATGGCCTGTCCAAAGCAAATCGGATATCTTTCAACTCCTAGAGTATTTCAAAAAATATGCCAGCCGTAGCTCTAAAAAAGCACGTCTACATTCTATACCCAGATATTTTGCTTTTGCCTTCGGCAAAAGGAGGGCCTACGATCAACCAGGAGATCGCTCCGAACGTAGTGAGGAGCGATCTAAAGCATAGAACCGTTTCCTAGACAAATGGCGGTCATACAGTGGTTAAAGAAATGGCCCGTGTCCGGGCTTTGCCCGGAAAACGCATCCTGAGGTGTACATTCTTATTCTTCCTGGATTTGGTATTATTAGCCAAGTAGTAGCAACATTTTCACGTAAACCAATATTTGGATACTTAGGCATGGTGTATGCGTGCGGCCGACGGGCCCTGACCCTTCCCTTTTGTGACCAGTTGGGGCATGGAGGGATACCTAAGCGGTACCGTTACCTGGCGGCGCTAGGATTTGCCCTAGTGGGGAGCTTATGTCTTGTGGAGTCGTTATTTATTGACCTTCCTTACCCATATCACATAAAGCCAAGTGTCGCAGTGAGCTGGCTCGGCTTAACTGCCCCAACAAGACAACTGGCGATCGAAATCAATGGGAGCGCAGAATACGAGAACGCAAGAACAACCCAAAACAAGGCTAACGACAAGCCTAAGCGGGGTCAGGACTGACGAGGCAACCTGACGTCGGGAAGGAATTCATTGCATATGCAATCAGGACTATTAATAGTACCTCCCCGACTCGTGCCTACGACTCCCCCGTCAACGTACGGGAGAGCCAAGGGCACCGGGTTTGAGCAGATTAATACCCTGCTGGTGAAACAATGTGCCTCAAACGGGCTAACAACCCGAGCTCGAAGACACTTTCATAGCGCAGCCCCTAGCTGCAGTAACTCCAGTACTAGCCCTGTACAGGTTGAAAGGAGAGAACTTGCAAAAAAACTAAGCACTTGAGGCCTGGAGCTCTTCAATTCAGGGGAATGACCTATGACAAACCCCAAGTTCAAACAATGGGCATTTGAACTCTACTGGAGAGAAAAGCAACATGTCGCATTGTTGGCTGCAAGCACATTTCGAAACTCTAAAATCGCACAAGAAGCCCTAAAAGAACCAACAAACAAACCTCCGAACACACCCACCCAGAAAACCACTGCGAAACAAAGCTGGGAACTAACAGACCGTAACTCCTTAAAAGACAAAAACAAATGAAACCACATACTAGAACTTAGTGGTGAAAAGATGAAAGAACTAATCTGGAAAATACTAGCCGTGGAACTGGTGGCGAAAAGCAACGGAGCCCAAACTAGCGGCTGCGACGACAAAAAGTTCAAAACCGACTACCCCACAGCAGATAGCAACGAAAAAGCACTTAAATACCTTAAAGGATCAATAAAAGCGGCGAAAGAAATCCTCTCGGTGGCTAAAGGCAAAACAGACCAAGCCATCCGCCGCAAAGGACTACAAAACCTTAACCCACGAGAACGATGACGCAGATTCCTAAAAACTAAAAATGGCAAAAAGATAACCGAAAACGTCAGGAAACAACTCAAACTCATGACGCTCTCTCCCATGCTTACATGGAACGACCGCATGAGACGCGCGGCAAAACACAACACAACGCTTAAAAGAACCCTCCTTGAATCCCTCAAAGACACAAAAATCAAAAACTACAAAGCAAGCCCAATCCTACGGGTCTACATACCAAAGGACGATGGCAGACTCAGACCACTGGGTATTCCAACCCTGAAAGACCGCACCCTCCAAATGCTCCTAAAGATCATCGTCGAACCCTATCTAGAACCTCTAGGCGACCCTTCCTCCTTTGGCTTCAGGCCAGGAAGAACTTGCCACATGGCGGTCGCCTCGCTCGCATCCCACCTACGATGACAGAGGGCCGGAGGGAGAGCCCGGAAACGCAGCGCAAACTTCCGCCCCAAAGAGTACGACTACCAAAACGCGCGCCAGAAAAACAAAACCCGCAGATTCCATACCCTGCACGTCCTCAAGGCAGACATCCTCCAATGCTTTGACCGTACACTACATTCATGGCTCATAGCACAAACCCCCATGCCCCTGGGCTACGAACACCTGCTCCCCCGCATTCTAGGAGCAGAAATCATACAACGTCACATAAAGAACCCTACGAACGACTGCGTTTCTTACGCCCCGGAACTCGAAACAGTTAAACGCTTCAACAAGAAATTCCAAATCATTACAAAAGCTGAAGAAAACGTCCGCGGAGTGCCACAAGGTGGCATCATATCTCCAATGCTCATGAACTGAACCCTCGACGGCCTCCAACAAGTCATCATTGACAACTCAGTCGTAACCTCGCCTTCTCGAAGAAAGCCAAAGAAATCCTTCATACCAGACGAGGCCATCGCTGATATGGCCCAAAAACATCCCGACCTCACAAGGTCAGAAATCATCACAAAATTCGGCGGCCGGCTCAAAACCACTGTCACCGGCTGGATGGTGCGCTTCGCGGACGACGTAGTAGCCGGCTCAAATAACCGAGACGCAATAGAACGGATCCAAACTGGCATCGAAAACCACCTCAAAGAGAGAGGCCTGGAACTCTCCGAAACAAAAACTACCCTGAAAACCTGGAGAATGGGCTCCAAACTGCACTTTCTATCGTGGACATTCCAACTAATCAAACCCTCCCGCGTTTTCTGAATGATACGAGCAAACTCGAGCATAGCCGGACAACTCACCGACTGAATCGGACTATATGTGTACCCTTCGAGAAAAGCAACTTCCAAATTGCGCAAGAAAATCAAAGCCATAACTAACCGCAACATGGCCACCCTACCGCTAGACAACATCATCAAAAAACTATCCACCTTGCTAACCGGCTGATCCAACTACTACTCGCCAGCACCAAAACAAACGCACATCCGCCACGCACTGGACTGATACATCACAAGGAAATGCAAAACGTTCCTAATGAAGAAGTTCGGCTCCAAAGGTTTTGGGACCGCATTCGGCCGACACATGCAAACAAAACTCGGCAAACTAACAAACCTCCACATACGCAACAACCGACGCATCCTGACAGTGCCCAAACTACGCGAATTGGCAGCAGAAACTAACTGGGCACTCATGAACCCTTCCAAGCACCTAATGAACAACAGCTTCCTCGTCACAACTTTGCCATACGAGAAAAGATCCCTGCTAGTACACGCAAGTCGCAAGCACCTTAAAAGCAGCCTCATATTAGAACAAAAGAAACTCTGCCCACACTGCAAAACCCCGCTAGTAAACTGGATGGTCCACCAAGACGCCGAAGGCTCCACCCCATTTGACAACGACACCCTATTCTACGTCAACTGAACCTCCTCTAAAGACATGGACCTGCTACGCAAGGATCGATATGAAACTCACCGCGCCAAATATGAACAAACTTTACTCACAAACGAACTCACAAAAACAGAGTGACGTGACAACCTCCAGCTAGACCACATCTTTCCCCTCGGACTAGGAAAAGATCTTACGGAAGTTGAACAAATCCTCAACCACAAAAGCAACCTAAGAACAATACACACTTCATGCCACAAACAGAAAACTACACTGGACAAACTCAGCCTATCCCTCCTGAGAAAATGCAAAGCACAACTCAGAAAAGAAAAAGGCCTCAAAGCCTCCACAGCAAATGCGAACCAAAAGGCGAACATCCAAAAAGAAGCCCTAAAACTGTTCCTCGGTCTACCTAACCACCCCACCCAAGAACCCCTAACCCAATACCTATCGATCCCCGGGCCGAAACCAGATGTAGACCCCCAAAAACTCTCAAAAACACGACTATCTTTCATCAACAAAATAAGGCGCTCAGTCACATCACCACCTCACAGATCTAAGCCCAACACCAATTTTTGCCCTCGACGACCGCGTAGACTGGCACGGCAAAGACGCCAAGACCTCCGCTCAAGAAAGATTAACACGGTCCACTTTGTGGACACTGAAACGAACTACCACGAAATAAAACTCGAAATGTGCATACTGCCTTGTCACCAAAGAGCCGTGTGCGGGGAGACTCGCTCGCACGGATCTGTGTTGGGGGTCAGAGGGAAAATGCCTCTGATTGCCTACAACAAAGATGCTTTCTATAGGTATCCTTGGATTTATTGTATGGGCTCACCATATGTTTACAGTAGGTCTTGATGTAGATACAAGAGCGTATTTTACTGCCGCGACTATGTGCGAAGCTCTACATTCGTTGCCCGTTGGGCCTGATCACTCGGCCGGTTCGGCCGTGATCGAATATTTCTGCGTAGGGGCTTTTTACGCTAAACCCCATCCGGCCATTCCGAAGTGTATTAAGATTAAGGGGGCGATGTCTCGGATGGCGGTAGACGTTGTGGGAAGTACTGATATTATAGGTTTTGCCACCTACGGTGGCCCGGGTGCTTGGTTTACTCTTCCCAGCGCTTGCGCGACCCGAAGGGCCCCCCGAAGGCGCCGCAAGGGGGGCGGGGGGAGGGCGGCGAGGCACGAGCCGCAAGCGGTTTTGGAGAATAGCCTGCTTTTGGGTTTTGGGTGATACGCCTTGCGTGACCTAAGGTTGTTTACAATTAGGCAGGCAATCTCACGGCACCATATATGCTTGGGGGGGGATAAAGAGCAGCCGCGTTTGCTGCACATCCCAAGCCGGCGGAACATAAATAGATCCTGAAGTAGTGTACTACGTCAATTAACCGAACCCACAAGAGACGACGGCGTACCCTATAGCCCTAAGTTTTTCGGCTCGGGCGGTCACTGTGGGACCCCCGATCGCTGACTCCAGGGTCGATCCAAAGCAGGCGAGCTGCCGTCCGGTCCACTTCGTGCACCGGAGTCGCGCAAGCGCTGGAAGGCTGCGCGCGCTTGCGCGAGACCGAGGTTGGTTTCCTTATTGCGGCGAAGCGCACGCGCTTCTTGCGTTGCGGTTCCTCTGGGGCGCTCAGTCAGTGCCTCGAGTAACACCAACATAGTGGGCGAATGGGGGCCCCTATCCGGCAGAGTGTTCTGAGGTCCTCTACACGGGCGGCGCCTGTGTTTTACCCAAGCCAGCGGAGCGGGCGATGGAAAGTCTCGCCCTGATAAAAGCCAACACGGTACAGCCCACATTGCGCGGGCGGCGAATGATGGCCGCGAGGGCCCGGGCGCGCGCACCAAGTGGTGCCCGAGGTGCCCCGGGAGCCCCTATAAACCCCCCCGCCACAACAGTATACCCTCAGGGGTGAAGGATAATCGGGGCAGCCAAACCAAAGACAGTAGATCGCCGCTACCAGGGGTCGCACAAGTGGCCGGCCCGTATGAAGTTCGGCACCCAAAACTATCTCTGTCTACCCTGCGTGTAATTATTATGCGTGCAATAAATGGTCGATCGGTGCGCTTGAGTGGGGCGCCCGGCACGGGCTCCTTATATCGTTTGGGACCGATACGGGCGTTGACTTTATTTCTCCTGAAAAAGGAGCAGCCTAGCCCTTTTGGCGCAGCTTATTGGCTTCGCGACCCTCGACGTCGCACCGAGTGCTGCGGTTGGCCTTCGGCCACGCATAGGGGTGCTACTGGGTTTGCAAGAACAAGACAAGACAAGACAAGACCTTCACTACGTTCGGGATGCGACCGCGCCCCCGGAGGGGAAGACAACGCGCAAACCCGGTTTGACGCTTGGCGCTGGTCTTTATCCCCCCCCGCCGGCCGGCCCCTCGCGCCCTGCGGGCGGGGGGATAAAGAGCGGAGAAGGGGTTGGGTGCGATATAGCTGCGCCCACGAAGCAATTGTGCCCAAAGCTTTTATTGCGAGGTGCGCAATAATAACTGCGCTCAAAAATCACCCGAGGCGCGCACAAGCCGGCTGCGCACACACTCGGGTATTGTGAGAACGTACCCGGGCATACACCTGCCGACCCACCGTCGAAAAGCGCCGTCGAGTCAGACACCGGTTAAAAACTTTTCGAAAACAACTCGCACGGCGTAGCCGGGCAAACCTAAAGGTGCGTATTGTTCGATTAATCCTCAAACCCTTTCGGGCTAGTGACAAGCACCCGTCAAGCATTTTCGTTGCTTGCGCGTCGGCTGCGCGGGTCTCAGGCGACCCCTGGCTTATTGTTCGTGAGCGCAGCCTGGTTGATGCCTGGGGGGGGATAAAGAGCAGCGGCTGCGCCCAACTTGTCGCTTGTGCGCCTCTTGCTGCCGACCGAAGGTGCTGCCTCTTTTCGAAGAAAAGAGCGTCGGGAGCGAGTGGACGCAGGGGAAAGGCTTCGCCGGCCGTATACGTTCGGCGCCCTCGGCGCGTGCACTTCTCCAACCGACCGTTGGTGGACGACCCATGGGCTTCGCCGCCCACGTTTCGGGCCCAAGCTTTGGTTTTTTTTTATTTTTTGGTTGGGCGTTTTTCTCCCCCCCACCCCCCCCCCCACGCCGGCGAAAAGAACTTTTCACAGAAAAGTTTGCACTTGCGCGCTTGCGCCAAATACCCGCCCCGACTACGACCTGTTTATGGCGCTTGCGCTTCCCAAATAAACCGGAGGTCGTGCGCAGCACTCGTTTGGGGCGGTCTGCATTTTTTGATTCACTTTCTGACGATAGAGCCTTTTTTGCTTGCGTGTTATGCACGAACGCGCTAGCGCGCCAGCGCGTAAAAGCCCTCGAGCTCGTCAGAACCACCCCGCGCTTGGTCTTTATCCCCCCGGCGCACCGAGGGTTCGGAGGACGCAAGCGTAGGCGCGCAAACACAAAAGGGCACTCCGCGGCATGACGAGCCCTGAGCGTACAAGCACGCCGGTCCACTTCGTGCACCGGAATCCCCGAAAGGCGTGAGTGCGCTGCGCGCCCTTGCTGCTGCGCCACCGCGAGTGCGGCAGCCACACCAAAGGTGACTGCGCTTGCGCGACAACGCGCCTGGATCAGCAACCCCGAAAATGCTCACGTTTTGCCTTCGGCACGCGCTTGCTCTTCTTGCTCTTCCAGCGCTTGCGCGACACCGGTTTTCCCAAGGAAGAGCAAGAAGAGCGCAATACGCAAGTGCTCCGCACCTTTAGTAACCATTTATCGCAGACTTCGTCTGAGAGGGATGCTGAAAGAAAAACGCCCTACAGAATTGAGTATATGAGTCATGGCCGACACGGACATCGTAGCGTGGTTCCAATCCGTGGCATTTGGTATACTCCATTACTATGCATGTTGCCACAATTTCTATTCTGTGAAGCGGTTAATCGATTACCCTATTCGATGGTCCGCACTGTTGACTTTAGCCGCAAAACACAAAATATCGCCGAAAGCAGGGTCGAGCGTTTGGCAGAGAGCCGTATGATCCTAGAGGGTCCCGTACGGTTCGGAGGGCAGGGCGATTCCTTGACCCTACGATTATTGCAGTACCTACAGGAATCAAAGTTTTCAGTTGGATCGCCACCATGTGGGGCGGTTCTATTAGATTAAAAACCCCTATGCTCTTTGCTATAGGTTTTATCGTTTTATTTACTATTGGCGGAGTTACGGGAGTTATTCTGGCCAACTCAGGAATTGATATTGCGCTGCACGATCCTTATTATAAGGCAAAACTAAAATTGACACAAATGAAAACGAATAACAACTGTTTAACAGCCTCAAATTATTTCGAACCTTTTTTTGTTGGTTTATTTGAAGGCGACGGCTGTATACATATAGGCAAAACAAAAGGCGGAAAATGGTCTTATGGTCGTTTTCAGATAAGGTTGAAAGCTTTGCCTGAAAACGAAGTTATGTTAAAATTCATTTCCCATCATCTAGGTGGGTCACTTTGTTACAACAAATCCAAAAAGCACCATCCAAAAATTGTTTGGGTTGCTGTCAGCCAAAAAAGTACCCGTCAAATATTAAATATTTTTGAAAAATATCCGTTGTTAACCAGTCGGAAAATCTGTCAGTTGAATCATTTAAAACAATGCATGGACAATCGATCTTGGTCTTATCATTTAGAAACCCGGGATCA
>JBCCEG010000031.1:0-10320 GCA_039030455.1 Myxococcota bacterium
TACGCTTTACATCGGAGTCACAAATGATGTTGTAAGGAGGGTTGACGAACACAAAAAGAAAATGGTCCCTGGTTTTTCCAAGAAGTACGATGTGGATAAACTTGTCCATGTAGAGAAGTTCACCCACATCAACGAAGCGATTCATCGCGAGAAGTGTTTGAAGAGATGGAAGAGAGATTGGAAACTGTGCCTCATCGAGAAACATAATACCAATCCCAACAAATAAGTTTTCAAATTCGCCAACCCCTCAATCGTTTTCTGTTCCCATCCCTGCTTCCGCCTGAACTTTGGACACAAGTCTGTCGCCCCCGTGAAAACGGGAGCCTAGACCAAAACGCTCGATCATTTTCCCTTGTCATCTCAGGACATGAGAAATGCCCACTACATGACCTGGATCCCCCGCTTTCGCCTAAACTTTGGACACATCCTCAAGGCAAAGAAGGATGCCGCGCTAGCGGCTTTGGTGTGCGGTCGCTTGAGACCGCTTTGACCGCCGCGGCGAAAAGCAGCATTTCTGGCAGCGCTTCCGCGGGTCGGGAACAAAAAGGAATCCGCATGGTGCATGGTTGTGACCGCGAGCAGCGGTGGCTCGCGCAGCGTGACGTCCAAGGGAAAGCGGTCTCAAGCGACCGCACTCCAAAGCGGCGTCAAGCCGCCGCAATCCAAACGAAAACGGCTACACTAAACGGGAAAACGCAGGGGAAAACAACGTGCACAAGTCACCCACGCTCACCCAAGGTGTTTGGACCGCGCTAGTCACGCCGATGCATCAAGACGGGTCGTTGGACCTAGGCGTGTTCAAAAACCTGGTGGCGTGGCAAATCGAACAGGGAGTTCATGGTTTGGTGGTATGCGGCACCACGGGCGAAGCGGCTACCTTGAATCCCGCGGAACGTCTCCGGCTGGTGGAAGCTTGTTTGGAACAGGCGAACGGGCGTGTGCCGGTGATGGCGGGCGCCGGCAGCAACGACACACGACAAGCCGTGCAACTCCACGAACAGATGGGACGGCTGGGCGTATGCGCAACGCTGCAAGCAACGCCGTGGTATAACAAGCCGACGCAGGAAGGGCTCTATCACCATTTCCGCAGCCTCGCCGAGAGCAGCGACATACCTTTCGTCGCCTACAACGTCCCCGCGCGCACGGGTGTCGATCTGCATCCGGAGACAGTGCTGCGCCTGGCGCGCGACTGTCCTAACATGCTGGGACTCAAAGAGGCGCATACCGACGCCAAGCGGTGCCAAATGCTCGTGCATGAGCTGGCGCGCACACGACCGGACATGGTCGTTCTCAGCGGCGAAGATGCTTTTTTCCTGCCTCTGCTCGCCCTGGGGGGGCACGGTATCATCAGCGTCATGTCCAACGTGGCACCCTCGCGAACAGTGGCGCTGTGGCAGGCTGTACAACGCAACAGCCAACAAGAAGCCCGAGAGCTCGCCTACCGCCTCACGCGCCTGGCCGACGTGCTGTTTTGGCGGACCAACCCCATCGTTGTCAAAACAGCGTTACACCTTATGGGCCGCATTCAACTTGGCTTTCGACTGCCGCTCTGCCCCCTAAGCGGGCAAGAGACGGAGCACGTGCGGTCCTGTCTGGAGCAAGAAGAATTGGCGTAACAGCTTCCGACGGGCCCCCGCCGAACGCGGCGGAGGCAACACGGCTTGACAAAATCCGCGAATCAACACATCATGCAACCATCGGGTCAAGAGCAAGATGATCTTCAACAACAGGTAACCAGCCTTCTCTTCAACGCGTCTTCACGTCCCTAGTCGTCCTCGCGCAATACGCGTGTCTTGTCCGCGCGATAAGAACACACGCCGAAAAACAATGAGGGGGCAACAGCTGTAACACGGCATGAACATGGATCTTGCATTGATCGCCGGTTTTGGCGTCTGCCTGTTGCTGTCGGCGTTTTTCTCGGCATCCGAAACGGCGCTCACTTCTCTTCCCGCTGTCAAGGCACACCGTTTGCTGATGCTAAACGGCGGCACGGGCGGGCGGTTTCGCGCGCTGCGGTTGTGGATTGACAAGCCCGATGTCGTCCTCACCACGATTTTGGTGTGCAACAACTTGGTGAACACCCTGTGCGCCGCCATCGCGACTCTGCTCACCCAACGCGTCTTTGACAGCTACGCGCTAGGCATCGCCACCGGAATCGCGACGCTGGCGATCCTACTCGTGGGCGAAATTTCACCCAAGATCTTCGCCAAGCACAACGCCGAACGCTTGGCTCCGTCGGCCATGCGCATTCTAGCACCCGTGCACTTTGTCGTATCGCCCGTTGCCCGTTTTCTCACATGGCTCGCCACTACGTCGGTGTCCTCGTGCGGCGGCTCTAGGCCGACAGCCATGTCAGCGGTGACGCAAGAAGAACTGGCCTTCTTGATTCGCCTAGGGCATCAACAAGGCGTGTTCCAAGCCAAGGAACGGCACATGCTGGAAAGCATTGTACGCCTACGCAACACATCCGTTCGGCAGACTATGGTACCGCGCTCCCGCATGTGTTGTTTAGAAAAAAACATGCCTCTTGATGTCGTTGCCAAACACACCCAGCGGTGTGGATACGCACGCTGCCCTGTGTACGACAAAACCCTTGATAGCATCGTCGGTGTTCTCCATGCCAAGGATCTGATTCGCGCATTGGCGGAGCAAAACCCTCCGTTCGACCTCAAGGATTACGTTCAACCGGCTTTGTTTGTCCCCGAGAAAGCGACGCTAAGCAATTTGCTCAAAAAGTTCCAACAAAGCAAAACACATTTGGCGATTGTCGTGGATACGTCACGCAAAACAGTCGGCTCTATCGAACTGGAAGATGTGCTGGAAGAAATCGTAGGCGACATTCGCGATGCCCGCCGCCGCGCCGATCATTCTTCTAGCTCCACCCACAGCATGTGTTCGTCCACCGATAAGGTGTGTTGTCCAGATCCATCGGCGGGGGAAGAAAGTCGCTCTTGCTCCGTATCAACAATCTCCAAGCGCGACGCGTAGACCTCGTCGGTTATCGTCGACGCATGGTGCCGCAGGGCTTGCCGCAACAGCGTGGAAGAGGGGATCAGTCGCAACCGGACGCGACGGCCCACGCGCAAACCCAGCTGCTTGCGCAGCTTTTGCAGTTGACTGACGGCCTCGCGCGCCAACCCCTCCGCCCGCAAGGGTTCGTCCAGTTCGGTATGCAACGCCACGCTGACAAGGGCATCGGCCGTCGCGACCAACCCTTCCTTGGGAACACGTTTGATAAGCACATCGTCCAAGGCCACCTTTTCGTCGCACACCGTCACCGTCTCGCCGCGCCGTAGCTTCTCGACGTCGCCATGGGAGAATGCGCTGATCACCCCTGCCGCCTCGCGCATGCGCTTGCCCAAGCGAGCACCCAGGGTCTTGAAGTTGGGCTTGACTTCTAGCACGCACAGCGTTTCTTCGTCCGCGCGCACGCGCACCTCTTTCACGTTGAGTTCCCGGCGCAGCAACTCCTCGTGCCGTTGGATTGCCGTCCGAACGATCTGATCCGCGGCGGCAACGGTGAGACGCCGCAACGGCTGCCGCACCTTGATCCGAACTTGCTCGCGCAGCGCGCGGCCCATGCTCGCCACCCCGCGCGTCAACGCCATATCGCGCTCCAATTCCTCGTCAATCCGCTCTTCACACGCGGTGGGGTAGTCACACAAGTGCACGCTGTCACGTCCTTCCTCATGCAAACCGGGCGTTACCGCCAAGGCCTGATACAACTCTTCGCTGACAAACGGCAAAAACGGCGCCAAACACTTGCTCAACGTGACCAACACGTGATACAGCGTGACGCGCGCCGACTCCTGATCCTCCTTTTCCGCAAGCGTTGTCGCCGGTCTGGCGAATCGCCGCCGACTCAGACGGATATACCAATTCGTCAACTCTTCGATAAACCCCAACAACCTCGGCACCACCCGATCCAACCGGTACTCCTCCATCGACCGGTTCGTCGCCGCGATCAAGCTGTGCAACCGCGACAGCAACCACCTGTCAAGGCCACTGCGTGGCTTTGTTTTCCACATCCCTTGCCCCTCGAAGCATTGCGATTCCACCGAAGGCTCTGGCGGCAAACCCCCGCAGGGGGCGTACTGCACGAAAAAACTCCAGGCGTTGTGCAAGGGCAAAACCACCGTGCGGAGCATGTCGCGCACGCCCTGCTCGTTGAATTGCAGGGGCTGCGCGCGCACGACCGGCGAGCTGATGAGATAAGCCCGCAGCGCGTCTGCTCCATAGCGCGTGACGATAGCATTGGGATCGGGATAATTGCCCTTGGACTTGCTCATTTTGCCGCCGTCTTCGGCCAAGACCAAGCCGCTAACAACGGCATTGCGAAAGGGAGGTTCGTCAAACAAGGCGGTGGCCAACACCAGCAGGGTATAGAACCATCCCCGCGTTTGGTCTAGCCCTTCGGAGATGAATTGGGCGGGAAAGCGATCACGAAATGTCTCTTTGTGCTCAAACGGATAGTGCCGCTGCGCATAGGGCATGCAACCAGACTCAAACCAGCAGTCAAACACCTCGGGCGTTCGCCGCATCGGGCTGTTGCACGCGGGACAACGCAGTTCCAACGCATCCACATGGTGCGTGTGCATGTCGGTGACGCGGACTCCGGCCCGCCGTTCCAGCTCTTCCCTGGACCCCAAACAATCCCGCCGCCCGCACGAGGAGCAGATCCAAATGGGAATAGGCGTGCCCCAAAAGCGATTGCGCGACACGGTCCAATCCTGCGCCTGCGCCAACCAGTTGGCGAAGCGCTTGGCACCGATCGCGTCGGGCACCCAGCGGATCGAGCCGTTGTGGGCCAGCAAACGCCGGCGCAGTTGCGTCACCTTGACCAACCACACGGGGACCGCTTTGTACATCAAGGGCGTGCCGCTGCGCCAGCAGTAGGGATAGCTGTGCTGAATCGTCTCGTGGGCAAACAGCAACCCCTTGTCCTTAAGCGCGCGGATGATGTCTGGGTCCGCTTGCTTGATCCCCCGCGAGGCGAAGTCGGGGACCGCGTGAGTGAACTTTCCCTCTTCATCCACGGGATCCACCAGATCAATGCCCGCGCGATCGCACACCTCCCAATCGTCTTGTCCATAAGCCGGCGCCATGTGGACAATGCCCGTGCCTGTGTCGGTGGTCACGTGGGTGGAGGGGAGCACGGTAAAACGCTTGGTTTCCCCCGCGTTTTCCTCGCGCGCAAAATAAGAAAAGGGAGGCCGATAACGCCTGCCCACCAGATCCCGGCCCACGCAACGCCCCACAACGCGGGCGTCTTCCCCAAAACAGTGTTGCACGCGAGGCGCCGCGACAATGTAAAGGTTGTTGTCCGACGGACCGCGCACGATGACATACTCCACGTCGGGGTGCACGGCCACGGCCAAATTAGCCGGCAACGTCCAGGGCGTGGTGGTCCACACCAGCAAGTTGATCGGCTTTTTGTCATCCCTTCGCCGAGCCTCAGGGCAGGCCTGAGCGTTTTTCTTGTCATCCTGACGAACGAAGCCCCTCTCTGTCATTCCTGCGAAAGCAGGAATCTCCCCGCGCGGCGCAGGGTCGGGGGGATCCTTCGCGTCGTTATCACGACGCTCAGGATGACAAAGACAAAGAGGGAAACGCACGGTAATAGCCGGATCTTGCACATCGCGATAGTCCAACCCCGCCTCGAAGTTCGACAGCGGTGTCGCCAAACGAGCACTGTAAGGCATCACGCGAAAGCCCCGCGTCACCAATCCCTTGCGCCACAGCTGTGCAAACGCCCACCATACCGACTCCATGAACGTAGGGTCCATGGTCTTATAGTCATCGTCAAAGTCCACGAACCGACCCAGACGCTCGATGGTCGCGCGCCACTCCTTGGTGTAACGCAACACCCCGGCGCGGCAGGCTTCATTAAACTTGGCCACGCCGTAAGCACGGATTTCCGTGGGTCCGGCAATCCCCAAGGCCTTCTCGGTCCGCATTTCGATGGGCAGTCCGTGCGTGTCCCAACCAAAACGGCGCACAATGCGTTTGCCGCGCATGGCAAAGTAACGCGGCACCGTGTCCTTAATGGTAGAAGCAACAAAGTGGCCGTAATGGGGCAGCCCCGTGGCGAACGGCGGCCCATCGTAAAAGGCGTAGCTGTTCTCCGAAGTGTCTGGGCGTTGTTGCACGGAACGTTCGAACACCCGCGCCTTGCGCCACAGCGCCAACACACGCTGTTCGCGTTCATCAACGGACAATTGGCTATCAAACGCGCCAAACCTACAATCCGTGTTGCCCATCCCGACCAATCCCGCGCATTCATAAGGACTCTTGCTGATGTTGTAGCACACGGGTCACCGCGTGACGTTGGTGCTAGACTGCGAATCATGGAACGCTTTTTCAACACGGCCGGGCCGCTGAACATGGCCAAGCACTACGGGCTGGATCCGCTGCGGCGGTGGGATCTGCCGCGAGTCCTGGCCTTAATTGACCAGCAAAAATACTTTTTGCTGCACGCGCCGCGCCAGACGGGCAAGACCACGTGCCTGCTGGCGCTGTGCGATTATCTCAACCAACAGGGTCGGTTGCGTTGTGTCTACATCAACGTGGAAGCGGCCCAGACAGCGATGGAAGACGTCGCCGAGGGAACACGGGCGATCTTGTATCACTTGGGCGTCGCGGCGTTGCGGCAAACAGAAGATGACTTCGTGGATCAAAACAGGAAACGGATTCTGGAAGAGGCGGGTCCCCTGCAAGCCTTGGGCGCGGTGTTATCGCTGTGGTGCCAACACAGCGACAAGCCGATCGTGCTCCTCATCGACGAGATCGACGCCCTGGTGGGCAAAATGCTCATTGCCGTACTGCGGCAGTTGCGCGCGGGGTACGTGGACCGCTTCAAAGGCCTGTTTCCGCAAAGCGTGATCCTGTGCGGCCTGCGCGATATTCGTGATTATCGGGTCAATCCCGAGGATCGCGCCGAATTGCAACGCCTTGTCTCGGCGGGCAGCCCGTTCAACATCAAGTCGGATTCCCTGCGGTTGGGCGACTTCTCGCAAGACGACATCGCGAATTTATACGGGCAGCACACGCAAGAAACCAATCAACAATTCGGGGACGGCGTGATTGAGCGGGTCTTCCAGCTCACGCAAGGCCAGCCGTGGCTGGTCAACGCCCTGGCCTACGACGTCTGTTTTCGCGACGAGGCGGGGCGGAACCGCGACAAAACCATCACGGAGGGGGACATCGAGGCGGCCAAGGAGAAACTGATCCAACGCCGCGAAACCCATCTGGAACAGCTCATGGACAAGCTTAAGCAAGAGCGGGCGCACCGCGTGATTGAGTCCATGCTGCTGGGTGTCGAGCGGCCCATGTCACCCGAAGACGTGGAATATGTCCAGGACCTGGGGCTCATCCACTGCGAGCCCAATGGCGAGATACGCATTGCCAACCCCATCTATCAAGAGATCATTCCCAGGCAGTTGTCGCACAAACATCAGTTGGGGATACAGCGGCGGCGGGCGGACTATATCGCATCCGACGGCAGCCTGGACATGGCGAAGCTGCTGGGCGGGTTTCAACAATTCTTCCGCGAGAACTCCGACAGCTGGCTGGAACGCTTTCACTACAAAGAGGCTGGCCCTCATCTCATCTTGCAAGCGTTCTTGCAGCGCGTGGTTAACGGCGGCGGCACCATTCACCGCGAGTATGCGTTGGGGCGAGGGCGGACGGACTTGGTGGTGACGTGGCCGGTTTCCCCCGCGAACCAACAACCAGCCGCTTGTAGAGACGCGATTAATCGCGTCTCTACAATACATGACAAAAAACAAGTCATCGTCCTGGAACTCAAACTCGTCCACCCCAAACGCTCGGTCGAGAGCACGATGAACCAGGGGCTGGAGCAAACGGCGCAATACATGGACACCTGCGGTGCCACCGAAGGCCACCTGCTCATCTTCGACCGCCGCGAGGGCAAGTCGTGGGACGAGCGCATCTGGACCAAACAAGAAGCAGCGCCTGATGGGAAAGAGATTACGGTGTGGGCGATGTGAGAAATTATTAATTATGAAATAACGTGATCATCGCTTCTATCCTGCAAGAAATTCTGGTGTTTTTTCCCGTCACACTGGGCGTGCACCTCTCCTATGCCGTGTTGCGGATCCCTGATTTAACCGTGGACGGCAGCTTTGTGCTTGGCGCGGCGGTGTGCGCGCGACTCATCCACGTGGGCGCCCCCGCAAGCGTTGCGATGGGTGCCGCCTTCGTCGCGGGAGTCTTGGCGGGGGTGCTAACCGCTTGGATTCAACGGGGCGGTCGCATTTCACCGCTGTTGGCGGGAATCCTCTCCGTCTTCATCTTGCAGTCGGTCAACCTGCAGGTCATGGGTCGCCCCAATCTAAGCCTGTTGGAGTATGCCACGCTGTCAACATGGCTCACGCGGAGTTTTTCCACGTGGAACCCTTGGACGGCTCCCATCGGCCTGGCAGTCCTGGTGGGCATTGTGAGCGCGGGGTACGCCGCCGTGCTTCGATCCCGCACGGGGCTGTGGTTGCGAGCCGCGGGCTGTCAGCCCGCGGGAGCACGATTGATGGGACAAGACCCACAACGACTGCGGCTGTTGGGCCTGGCCCTGAGCAACGGCCTGGTTGGGCTGGCCGGTGCCCTAACGGCCCAGCACAGCGGCTATGCCGACGTGAACATGGGGATGGGGTTGGTGCTGTTGGGCATTGCCACGGTGATCATCGCCCAGCAGCTGATTGCGGCCACGTTTGGCAACCGCCCCGCACCGGCGGGGGCGCAAGTGGCTTTATGTTTTGTCGGCGCCGGCGCGTATTTTACCACCGTGCATCTGTTTGTTCTGGGCGGCGTTCCGCCCCATTGGTTGAAGCTAGCCATCGGGTTGGGACTGATCGCTTTTTTGCGCACGCAGCGAACCCGGCAATTGGGAAAGTCATCGTGAGCGTTTTGCTTGATGTTCGCCACGTGCATGTGCGGGAACCAAGCCATGGCACCCCCATTTTGCACGACGTGTCGTTCCAACTGTACCAGGGGGACTTCATGATCTTGCTGGGCGCCAACGGTTCGGGCAAAAGTTCGCTGATGCGAGTCCTGTGCGGGCTCTCTTCCCCTACTTCGGGCGAAGTCCTGCTCAACGGTCGCCCCCTGCATAAGCTATCCCTGTCCGCCATCGCCTCGCGCATACGCACACTCACGCAAGACCCGGCGGTCTCCACCTTTGGCGATTTGACCGTGCGGGAAAACTGTCAACTAGCGCGGACGGATGGAATGGATCGATCCGCCTTGCAAAACTACTTGCGTGATTTCCACCCACAACTTCCCCACAAGCTGGATACCTTCGCGCGGACCCTGTCGGGGGGACAACGGCAATCGCTGGCATTGGCCATGGGTCTACTGCGCCCGCTCACGGTGCTGTTGCTCGACGAACACACAAGCGCCTTGGACCCCGGGGCTGCTCAAAGGGTAATGCGATTAACGGCCGCCTGTGCCAAGCAGTTGCCCCATGCAGCCATTGTCACGGCCACCCATCGTCTCGACGACGCACTGCAAGTTGGCAACCGCCTGATGCTGTTGCACGAAGGTCGCATCGCGTACCATGTCGCGGGAGACGAAAAACGCCGGTTGACGAAACAAGAACTGGTGGAGTTGTACTGAGCCCCACATATGTGATAAAGTAATAGCTAGAGAGGAAGGCCATGATGAGGATGTCATACCGGATCCAACCGTCCGCGCGGCAAAAGCAGCATCGTTGGGTAAACCGTTCGCAGGCTCCCCAAAAAGGGAACTTCGATCAAGAGGTCATGCGCCATTTTCGTGCCAGTGTGCGGGAAAACCGGGTTTTAGCCGAACTCCTGGCGCGGTGACGCGCCGATTTCCACGTTTGCAGCACATCCTACGGATGCATCAATCGCTTCCTCAGGAGAACGTTCGCCACTTTGTCATTCCCGCCCCTGTTCGGAGCCTTTCTTCCTGTCATCCCTGCGAAAGGGGCCTTCCAAAAACCCATCGAATTTGTTCTTCAGCACCTTTTCAATGGATTCCTGCTTTCGCAGGAATGACAATAAAAGTGTATGTCTTTTTGTGGAGACTATGTTTTCAGAGAGTCCTGATGCGGATCTCCCCACCCTGTCATCCCTGCGAAAGGGGCCTTCCAAAAACCCATTGGATCCGCTTTTTGGTACTTTTTCAGTGGATTCCTGCGTTCGCAGGAATGACAGGGGAAGTGTACGATTTTTTGTTGGGCTGTCGTTTTTATCCAGGTTTGAAGCGGATCACCCCACTTTGTCATTCCTGCGAAAGCAGGGATCCATTTTGGAGCGTTCCGCCAACTTTTCCTCGGGAAAA
>JBCCEG010000032.1:0-10319 GCA_039030455.1 Myxococcota bacterium
AGCGTTTTGAAGAGGGCGTGTGCGACCGCGTATTCGAGCTGACCCAAGGACAGCCGTGGCTGGTGAACGCCTTGGCTTACGACACGTGTTTCCGCGACAAAGCGGGGCGAGACCGATCCAAGATCATCACGGTAGGCGACATCGACGCGGCCAAGGAAAAGCTGATTCAGCGGCGCGAGACGCATTTGGACCAGCTGATGGCCAAACTCAAGCAGGAGCGAGTGCATCGGGTGGTTGCGTCCATCGTCAGCGGACGCAATTTGCGTCCCACGGCGGAGGATTTTGAATACGTCACGGACTTGGGCCTGATTCGGAAGGATCAAAGAGGAATCTTGGACTTGGCCAATCCCATCTACCGCGAGGTGATTCCCAGGGCCTTGGCGAGTGGTTGGGAGAGGTGGTTGGACATGCAGCGTCCCATTGGTGGATTGCCCGGTCAACCGCTGAACATAAACGAGTTGCTGAGCGCCTTTCAACGCTTTTTCCGCGAACATTCGGAGAGCTGGCTGGACCAATTCCAATACAAGGAAGCCGGTCCACAATTGCTGTTGCAGGCCTTTTTGCAAAGGACGGTGAACAGTCACGGCTCCATTCAGCGCGAACAAGCCGTGGGCAGCGGCAGAACCGATCTGGTCGTCACCTGGCCGCTGGGCGACAAGGACGTTACCTTACAGAGGGCCGAGAAAAAACAAGTCATCGTGTTGGAACTCAAACTCATTCACCAAAAGGACGGATTGGAAACTCAAGTCTCTAAGGGACTTGTGCAAACGGCTGCCTACATGGATCGGTTCCACGCACCCGAGGGCCACCTGATCCTGTTCGACCGCCGCGCGGGCAAAAGCTGGGACGAGCGGATTTGGGTCAAGCACGAGCAAGCGCCGGACGGCAAAAAGATTACGGTGTGGGGGTTATGACGCGCATCCACCATCTGGAAAAAGTTAGTCCACGCCATGCACCCCTTTTGTCGTTGTTGTCGGTGGATATCGCGAACAAAAATCGTCTCCGACAAAACCACGTTTGGGAATAGACATCTCCCGGCATTTGTCTTATAAGCATTCTGGGAGTCTTTGCTGCCGCGAGCAGGAGACATGCAAGGCAAGGAGCACACGATGCAAAACGCGCTAGAACACATCACACAGCTGCTTGGCGTCAGCCTTGTTCACTTCATCGGCGCCTTTGCCCTGCTGCTGGTCGGCTGGCTATTTGCCTTGGCCGTTTCAGGCATTGTGCGACGAGCACTCCACCACACACGGCTAGACAACCGGCTGGTGGGTTGGTTGTTTAAGAAACAAGAAGCCGATCGGCCAATTCCCGTGGAGCAATGGGTGGCTTCGGGTGTGTTCTATTTGATCATGCTGTTCGTGCTGGTGGGCTTTTTCCAGCAGCTGCAATTGCAACAGGTGAGTGAACCGATCAACCGGTTGCTGAACCAACTGTTTGAATTCGCCCCTAGGTTGCTGTCCGCGGGTCTTTTGCTAGCGATGGCTTGGGTGGTCGCGACCGTTCTCCGACAGGCAACACTGGGTCTGGCACGCGTGGCCAAGTTCCAAGAGCAACTCGCCGCCCAAGCGGGATTGCAATCTTCTTCTCTCCCCAAGGCGTTAGCCGAGAGTGCGTATTGGTTCGTCTTCCTCTTGTTTCTGCCAGGGGTGCTCAATGCTCTTAACCTGGACGGCCTGCTGCAGCCCATCCAAAACGTCACGGAAAAAATTCTTGGCTTTTTGCCAAACGCCGCCACGGCCGTCGTGATTCTCGCGGTGGGCTGGTTTGTTGCCCGCATTGCGCAAGGAGCCGCCGGTAATCTTCTTGCCGCGCTTGGCACCGACACCCTAAGCGAGAAAGTGGGGCTATCCCCCGCGCTGGGCGGCAAAAAGCTTTCCGGTGTCCTGGGCTCCGTGACCTGCGGTTTGCTCTTTATTCCAGCGATCGTCGCCGCGCTAGATGCTTTGGCGCTAGAGGCGCTGGCCAAGCCTGTCAGCGGGATGTTGAACCGGATGTTGGAAGCCGTGCCTCTCCTGTTTGCCGCCTTGCTCGTGCTCACGGTCGCCTACATAGGGGGAAAAGTTGCTTCCGGCTGGGTGAGCACAACGTTGGCGAACACGGGCTTTGACGACATTTTAGCCAAGTTGGGCCTGAGCAAACGTGTTCACCAAGAAGGGGCGCGGACACCCTCGCGGATTGTTGGGATTCTCGCTCTGGCGGGCATTCTCCTGTTCGCCGTAACGGAGTCCGCTCAAATGTTAGGGCTCACCGCGCTGGCTGATCTCACGACCCAATTCATGTCTCTAGCCGGTCGCATCTTGTTGGGAATCGTTATGTTTGGCGTTGGCCTGTACCTGGCCAACGCCGCTGCCTCAACGATTTTGGCCAGCGCGGCCGTGCAGCCCAACGTTCTTGCCGCAGCCGCGCGATTCGCCATTCTTTCGCTCAGCGCGGCCATGTCGCTGACACAAATGGGTTTGGGAGAAGACATTGTCAAGCTAGCTTTTGGCCTGCTCCTGGCCGCCATTGCCGCGGCTTTAGCCATCGCCTTTGGCCTCGGCGGCCGCGATGTCGCCGCGCGCTATCTAGACACGTGGGTGGGGACTGCGTCCCCTTTTGCACCCAAACGCTCCAATCCATCACAACGTTCCGAGAGGACATGAGGCGTGGCAAGCAAATCCCCGCAGGGGAGCAAAGCCGCGCGGCAGCATCAAACCAGCTGAGCCATCAACGTCTTGGCCGGTACAATCACGGGTTCCCGATAGGCAAAACAATCCCCCTTGACAAAGGGGAGATCGAACGCCGCTTGCAACGCATGGGGGCAGGCCAGCTGGTGTTGAAAGAATGCCAAGGATTTAGACAAAGATGCCTTGCCCGAGCGCTTTGCTTCCACCAAAAACCACGGCCTGCCATCGCGACAGACCAAAAAATCCACCTCGCGCCCCTGCTTGTCCCGCACGAAATGCAGGCTGTACTCCCCCAACCCCAAGTCGGTCCACAAGTGCGCCGCTTTGAGTAAATGAGAGGCCAAGCAGTTCTCCAACCGACTCCCTTCCTCGCGCACGCACGACCAGTCCCACAAATAGTACTTGGGCTGTTTAATGAGCGCGCGAGCCACGTTGTTGGACCACGGGCGGACGGCAAAGCAAAAGTAAAACCCCTCCAACAAGCTTAGCCAATGCCGAACCGTGTTGATGGTAACGCCCACCTTGACGGACAACGACGTCAAGCTGGTCAACTGCCCCGCTTGCTCCTGCAAAAGTTGCGCGAGCAACTCCATACGGTCCAGCTCCCGCACGCGCGTGATGTCGCGCACATCCTCGCGGAACAGTTGACGGAACCGTAGTCCGCGCCAGCGGTTGGAAAACCGCGCTTCTCGTCTTAAAAAAGGCTCGGGAAAACCACCGTGACGCAGCAGATTGCGCCAGGCCGTCTCGGAAATCGCATACGGAGTTTTTCGGAGCGGCTTGTCGCTCGACGGCGGCCTAGCGCCACGCAGCTCCGCCACCGAGAACGGGTGCACGCGGTAAGGAAAATACCGGCCCATCAGACTGTCGCCCGCCTTGGAAAAAGTGTCCAGACGCGCGCTACCGGTGACGACAATACGACAGCGCGGACCGTGAACGTCGAAAAACCCCTTTAAAAAATCCTTCCAGCGGCTGTGTTTATGGATCTCGTCGAAGATAACGACGGGAAGAACCGGCCGCATCCGTTGCAACCCCGCGTGGCGCGCGACGACGTCGGGACCCGACAAAATCAAGCGGCGATGGGCCGCGTTGTCCCAATTCAAGTAGATATGAGATCCGCTCTTTGGTCCCAAGGCCAACGCCAGCGTGGTTTTGCCTGCCTGCCGCGGGCCGATGAGAAAAATCATCTGTCGATAAGAGCGCAGATGGTCCGTCAAAACGTGCTCGTAAACGCGTCTCACGCCCGTCTTTCCTCCCGATAAAGCATGACTATTCTAGATGCAACTGAAGAAAAGTCATGACTTTTCTAGAGTAACATGCAAATTAGTCATTCTACAAGCAGCAAAAAAAGCGGCTATGGAGAGAATTAAGGCAAAATTTTCTCGCTAACGTTTGCAATCTTCGTTCAACGCGTCGCGCACAAAAGTTGACAGCGCCTGATCATCCGCCGCTAAGCCGCGCTAGGGCACTCTGAGCGGCCTGTTTTTGCGCCCTTCTCTTACTCGCTCCCTCTCCTCGCCCAAGCGGGGGAGGCTCCAAGCACCACAACGGCTGCAAAATAAGGCGCGTGCTCGGGCCCCGCGCGAGTCGTTTGGTCAAGAGGCACTTGACGGCACACACGCTGCAACAGCTCCTGCAAGTTCGTTTTTGGGTCCTTGGCGGGCAATCTATCAGCGGCAGTTGGCACGCTACAGCAGGCGGCCGACAAGGCGTTACAACAAATCAAGGAGAGAGTACCGCGCCGATCTCCTCAACCGAGGCGTCGAGCAAGTCATCGCGCTGGGGTTGGCGCTTCGCGGCAAAGAGGCGGCGGTGGCGTACGCGACGCTGACCGACGCATCATAACAATGACGTTTGAGGAACTCCGAGGAAATTTCAGCCAAAACTCGATCCACAACCGCAGGTGCGACGCGCGCCGGGATTTTGGAAACGGAAACCGGATCCCTCTTGCAACGATTCCACGTAGTCAATGCGGGCTCCCTTCAAATGGCAGCAGCTGAATGCGTCCACGACGACGTGAAGTCCGTCTTGTTCGGTGACAATATCGTTCTCGTCCAGCCGGTCGTCAAAGTTGAGCCCGTACTGGAATCCAGCGCAACCGCCGCCTCGAATGCTGATGCGGAAAAGGTTCCCATCTTCCCCTTCCGTTTCCGCGAGAGCCGCTTTAGCCGTCTGGACGGCTTTTTCCGTCAGCAGCACGGGAAAATCCTCGGGCGCCACGCGCATGGCGGTTGTGTCATCGATCAGCGTTGTTGAAACGGTCATTCTTGCCTCCTCGTACGAGCCTATCATGCTTTGCCGTTTTGAAGTCCAAGCGGGTTGCGGTGTGTCTTTTCTGGTAAAATAGAGTTAGGGAGAAGGTAGAACAATGCCGCGACAACTGATTCGGTTCGATTGGGCCATTAAGCACATTCTGCGCGACAAGGCCAACTTCGGCGTGCTGGAAGGGTTTTTGTCAGAGCTCACCGGCATGGACATCAAGATCCTGGAGATTCTAGAAAGCGAGAGCAACAAGAAGACGGAAAAGGATAAGATCAACCGCGTGGACATCATGGTAGCCACGCAGACGGGTGAGCGTGTTATTGTCGAGGTGCAATGCGACAGGCAGGTGGACTACCTCAGCCGCATCCTCTTTGGAACGTGCAAGGCTGTCACTGAAAGCATCGGCGAGGGGGAGAAGTACAAAAACATCAAAAAAATCATCTCCGTGACCGTGGCGTACTTTGACATCGGGCAGGGTGACGACTACGTGTACCACGGCACCACGCGGTTCGAGGGCATCCACACGCACAAGCTTCTCACCCTGTCGGCGCGGGAAGAAGCGTTGTACCACAAGAAGACGGTCGAGGACATCTATCCGGAGTACTACATCTTGCGCGTCAACAGTTTTGACCACGAAACGCGGAACAATCTAGACGAGTGGGTGTACTTTCTCAAAAACGAAAAGCTGCCGGAAAACTACCGCGCCAGGGGGCTGAAAGAAGCCGCCGAAAAGTTGGATGTGCTCAAACTTTCGGCGCAAGAGCGCCGAGACTATGAAAGATATCTAGAGAGTTTGCGCGACCGCGGCAGCTTCTACGACTCCACCTACGGCGACGGTCGCAGGGAAGGCCGCGAGGAAGGCCTAGTCGAAGGCGAGCGGCGCAAGGCACTGGCAATCGCCCGCAGCATGCGCGCCTTGGGTGTGGACATCGACGTGATCGTGCAAGCCACCGGCTTGACCCGCCCGGAAATCGAGGGGTTGAACCACAAGCAAACCTAGCAGCATGGTGAGAGGATCGGATCCGTCGGCCCCGGCGCGACCGCAAACGGGCAAGACAACACAAACCTGGTGGATTGCGGCGGGCATTCCCGCGTAGAATTATTTATGAGGGCGGGAAGATGGCTGTCTACGAATTCAAGGGACTAGACCAATCAGGTCGGCAACAAAGCGGGATTCGCGAGGCGGACAGCCCGCGCGCGCTGAAAGCGCTATTGCGCCGCGACGGCATTTTTGTCACGGAAGTGCAAGAGGCCGACGAACAGGCTGTCTCCACCAAAAAGAGCTGGTTGCACCGCGATATCCAGCTAGCACGCCTGTTTGAGCGGATTACCATTCAGGATATCAGCATGGTGACCCGTCAATTGGCCACCCTGTTGCAAGCCGGCGTGCCGATGGTGGACTCGCTGACGGCGGTGATCGAGCAGGTGGACAAACGCAAGCTCAAAACAGTGTTGTCGCAGATCAAGGCGGATGTGAACGAAGGGATTTCGTTGGCGGATGCCTTTGCCAAGCATCCGTGTTTTACCCATGTGTATGTTAACATGGTGCGGGCGGGAGAAGCTTCGGGCACGCTGGAGGCAGTGTTGGAGAGACTGGCCGACTTCGCTGAAAGCCAGGCGCAGCTGCGTTCTAAAATCACCGGTGCCATGATGTACCCCCTGGTCATGTTCGTGGTGGCCATCGGCGTGCTGCTCATTATCATGACCACGGTGGTTCCTCGGCTGACACGTGTTTTTGAACACAGCAACATCACGCTGCCGCTGGTGACGCGTGTCCTGCTTGTGGCCAGTGACTTTTTGCAGGGGTACTGGTGGCTGCTTGTGGGTGGAATCGCCGGCGGAGTATACAGCGTTATCCGCTGGAAGCAGACGGAATCCGGCAGGGCAAGGTGGGACCGATTTTGGCTCAATACCCCCATCTTCGGCCCGATCATTCAAATGGTTGCGGTCGCGCGCTTTTCCGGCACCTTGTCCGCGCTGCTTGCGGGAGGGGTTCCTTTGTTGACCACACTGCAGATTGTGCGCAACGTAGTGGCCAGCGAGCCCATGGAGCGTGCTGTTGACGATGTGCGCGATGCCGTGCGCGAAGGTGAGGGGATCGCGCCCATGCTGCGCAAGAGCGGTCAATTTCCGCCCATGGTGACGCACATGATCGCTATTGGCGAGCGTTCGGGCCAGTTGGAACAGATGTTGGCGCGGATTGCCCAGACGTATGAACAGCAAGTGCAAGCGCGTGTGGGGATTCTGACGAGTTTACTGGAGCCCATCATGATTGTTATCATGGGAGGCATCGTTGGAATTATTTTGTTTGCCGTGTTGTTACCGATGATGCAGATGTCGCAATTGGTGCAGTGAAGGCAGGGGAAGGAGAGCAGCTGATGAACAGGTTGATGAAAGGCTTCTCATTGGTGGAAGTCATGGTGGCGTTTCTGTTGGTGGCGCTTGCCGCTGGCGTGGTCTCGGTCACCGTGATGAGTCAGCTTGAAAAAGGCAGGGCCCGACTCGCCCGCACCGAAGCGAAGAGCCTGCAGCAAGCTATTATCCTCTATCGCGCCGATCACAACAGTGAATTGCCGCAAGATTTAAGTGCCTTGTATCCCGATTACATCGAGAAAAAGAAAATAGAGGGACCGTGGGGCAAACCCTATGAGGTACGCGTTCCCGGCAAACACAATCCAGGCTCGTTCGATGTGTTCACCACCAACCCCAAGGGCGAGGAATTCGGTAACTGGAAAGAGTAGGCTCCCTGCGCGCGGCGGAAAGCAAGAAACGCAGGCAGCGGGGACAAAATGAAATTTGGAATGCGGCGGCTCGACGCCGCTTTTGCTCGCGGAAGGACAAGGGGACACGGTCTAGCAAGCCCCATTTGTCATCCCTTCGCCAAGCCTCAGGCCTGTCCTGAGTCCGTCCCGAACGCAAGCGAAGAACCCCTCTGTCATCCTGACGAGCGAAACTTTCTTTTGTCATTGGTAGGCTCCCGCTTTCGCGGGAGTAAACTCCAGCGGGAATCTCCCCACCCCTCCGCCACGCGGGGGAATCCTTCGCGTCATTATCACGACGCTCAGGATGACAAAAATGATCAGAATCCCTCTGGCAGCCGTGTTCCTATAAAAATCATCGACGCGGAAGGTTCAAGCCAAACAAAGGGACGCAGTCCCCCGAAACCGCTGGGAGCAAGCCCCCGCAGGGGGTTCAGCCTGCTCGAGGTGGCGGCGGCCTTGCTGCTGTTCGCCATCGTGGCCGCCCTTGCCATCCCGTCGCTGCGCAGTGTGACGGGAGCGGATCTGCGCGCTAGCGTGAGTCAGCTGCAGGGGGTTGTGCAAGATGTTTACAACAGAGCAGCCCTGTCGGACCGGGTGCACCGCTTGGTGATTGATCTAGACAAGCAGCAATATTGGGTAGAGTCGACCAAAGAGCAATGGTTGTTGCCCAAGGAACGGCAAGACCCGCTTGAAGCGGCACGGCGTTTCGCACGGCAGTTGGGCGGTGGGAATGGTGGACCAAGTGCGGGAAACCAACAAAACAAATTTGGCGAGAAAAGGAATCGGGCCAAGCGGGAGGAGAACGCCCCGCGGTCGGCCGCGGCAAGCGTGGTGACCAAAATGGTCGGCCAGATTGGCGAGCTGTTTGGCGGCGGGTCGTCGGGATCAGCACAAGAGGATGGTTCGGGTGAGCGCGGACGGACGCGATTCACGCCCATTGCCGATCAGCTGGGCCAAAAGACTCAGCTGCGGCCTCCTGTTCGTATCCAAAAAGTTTGGGCCGACCATTTGTCAAATTGGGTAGAGACGGGGTCGGTGGGGATTACCTTTTTTCCAGGGGGCTACACCCAAGAGGCCTTTCTCGTGTTGGGAGTTGAAAAAAGGCAACTTGCGCTCATGATCGAGCCTCTCACGGGCGAATCCGCGGTGCGGGACAAGGAACCCGAGATTCCGGATTGACGGAGGAGAGATGAAGTGTCCCGTCTCGGCGATCGTGTTGGCGACGGCGGTGCAAGGCACGCGGTTTGCTGTTGGCCGGAGGGAAGAAGAACGACCCCACGCCCTCTTGCGGGTTGGAGGGTTGAGTCTGGTCCAGCATTCCCTGTACCGTCTTCACGCGGCCGGTCTGCGACGTTTTACCGTCGTCTTGGGGTGCCAAGCCGCGCGGGTTGAAAAGCTTGTGAGACGCACGGTGCTTCAACCGGGGGCTGACGTTTCTTGCATTCTCGCGCCGGACTGGCGTGCCGGCGAGGGCGCCTGCCTGGCAACCGCCGTTCGGCGAACGGCGACATCGCCGTGCTTGACGGTGTCCGCGACATGGTTGATATCACCCGAAGCCATCATGGCGATGTGTCGGCAAGCGGCGATTACCGGAGAGACCACCGTTCTCGCGCGCGAACCAATGGGCCAAACGGCTGATTCTGGTCGGGAAATAGGGGCGGTGTATGTCTCGGACTCTCTGTTGGCTTGGTTGAGGGAGGCCCAACCGTCGGTCTCCTCTGCCTCGTCAACCCTGCCCCTGGAGCGCTATGCGCGAAAACATCCCGTGCACACAGTCAACGTCCGCGAGGATTTTGCCAGGTGCATTGATTCCCCGGCGGCGAAAAGGCAGGCGGAAAACCTTATTGTAAACGGCTTAAACAAGGGCAAGAAGGACGGGTTTTTATCTCAGCACATCGGCAGAAAGATCTCTTGTTATGTCTCCATGGCGCTGGCACCCACCGCCGTGACCCCCAACCAACTCACCTGGATTGGGTTCGGGCTGATGCTGGCGGCCGGCGCCATGCTGGCTCGCGGCGGCCGGTGGTTGCTCGGAGGCGCTGTGTCGGCCTTGCTCGCGAGTTTGTTCGACGGGTGCGACGGCGAGGTGGCTCGCCTGCGCTATCGGCAAACGCGTGCCGGAGCATGGCTTGACATTGTGCTGGACCGCTATGGCGACGCGGCGCTGGCGTTGGGAGCCACTTGGTCCGCTTACACCGCGCTCCCCGAAAAATGGGTCGTGTTTCTAGGAGGTGTAAGCCTGCTGGGTTTTATCATGTCAAGCCACGCGAAAAAGGAATACCATATCTGTTACGGTGAACCCTACCCCCCCACCGTGGTCGCTCGCCTAGGCCTGCGGGACATACACATCGCGGCCGCCGTCCTGGGAGCGCTGGCGGGTTATCCCTTTATCGGCGTGGTGACAACCGGGCTGCTGTCGCATGTCGTGGTGGCGTGGATGCTGTGGTCGGCGCGGGGGACGGCCCAAGCGCGCGCTTAGTCGTACCGGGGTGTCAACGCAAAGTAGAGATGTCCCCATTTGTGCAAAGCACAGATATCCCTTTTGGCAAAGTGTGGAGAGAGGGTTGAGGGACTTGTTTACAGGGTGTGCTTCGGATTGAGCCGGAGCTGTTTTTTGGGCTAGAGG
>JBCCEG010000033.1:0-10078 GCA_039030455.1 Myxococcota bacterium
GACCCTGTACGCCCAGCACACGCAAGAGACGGGCCAGCGGTTTGAACAAGGCGTATGCGAACGTGTGTTCGAGCTCACGCAAGGCCAGCCGTGGCTGGTGAACGCACTGGCCTACGATGCGTGCTTTCGCGACGAGGCGGGGCGGGATCGAGCCAAAGCCATCACGGTAGGGGATATTGAAACCGCCAAGGAACGGCTCATTCAACGGCGCGAAACGCACTTGGATCAGCTGCTGGATAAGCTCAAGCAGGAACGAGTGCACCGGGTGATGCAAAACTTTTTGCTGGGTGAGAATCGCTTGGTGCCCGAACAGGACATTGAGTATGTGATCGACCTGGGGCTACTGCGCCAGTCCCCGGGCAAGTCTCTCCGTTTAGCCAATCCCATCTATCGGGAGATCATTCCCCGCGCGCTTTCCTCGGAGATGCAGCGCCAGGTTCTGCCGCGCCGCCCCGCCTACGTGGACCAAGACGGGCGGTTGTGTGTCGACTGGTTGATGACCGAGTTCCAACAGTTCTTCCGCGAGAACTCCGAGAGTTGGCTGGAGGGGTTTCAGTACAAGGAAGCCGGGCCGCACCTGATCTTGCAGGCGTTCTTGCAGCGCGTGGTCAACGGCGGTGGCACCATCGCCCGCGAGTACGCCTTGGGTCGCGGGCGGACGGACTTGATTGTGAGGTGGCCCCTTTCTTCCTGTCATCCCTTCGCCAAGCTTCAGGACAAGCCTGACGAGCGCAGCCCCAACTGTCATCCTGACGAACGAAGTGAGGAAGGATCTCCCCACCTATCGAAACATGGGGGGATCCTTCGCTTCGCTCAGGATGACAAGAGAAACGCTCAGGATGACAGGAGCAAGAACCAAGTCATCGTGCTGGAACTCAAGCTCATCCATCGCAACGACGGGGCCGATACCGTCATGACCAAGGGACTGGAGCAAACGGCTCGCTACATGGACACCTGCGGCGCCACCGAGGGCCATCTCGTTATCTTCGACCGCCGCGCGGGCAAGAGTTGGGACGAGCGCATTTGGGTCAAGCACGAAGCGGCGCCGGACGGCAAGCGTATTACCGTCTGGGGGTTATAAAAAGTGATGGATTGTGACTATAAAGCCGTCATGAATCACCAACTTTAGATAAAGGCTTTCTCGATATCAACCTCGTCTTCCACCTGTTCTCCGTCGTGCAAGACGGAATTCGTGGCGAGAGCCATGCATGAGCCCTGATCAAGATTGAATCGGCTGGCAAGGGTCATGGAAAATTTTTGGTGGTAGGCGGCTTTTTTGTGGTGTGACTCGCGTGTGCTTTTCCACAACGCTTGCGCCTGTTTGGCAAGCATGTCACAACGATGGAAGAGAAGTGATGTTTGTTCGTTTTGTCCGTTGAACACGACGAGGGGGAAGTCCCCATGGCCGGGCCTGATTCACCGCAACATGGATTGATCGAAAGCACCCTTGCGTTCCCCCAAACTCCGGCGGGGACAGACGCCGCCATTGTTGGTCCAGGCCTCGCGACGGACTCGGTTGTCGCCCCGTCGCCCCGTGCGCTCACCGTCAGCGAGTTGGTGACGCGGCTCAAGGGGCTGGTGGAGTCCGACTTTACCCACGTAGTGGTCACGGGCGAAATCAGCTCGTTCCGCGCGTGGCGCTCGGGCCATTGGTACTTTGACCTCAAGGACGCATGGGCGTTGATGCCGTGCGTGTGGTTCCAGGCCCAACGGCGCAGTAATGGCGCCGCGCCCGCGGATGGCACGAGCGTGGTGGCGTGGGGGCGATTGTCGGTCTATCCGCCGCAAGGCCGCGTGCAGCTGGTGGTGGAAGGCATGCGCGTGGCGGGGCAGGGTGCGTTGGCCGAGGCATTTGAGCGCCTTAAGCGCGAGCTGGCGCGCGAGGGTCTGTTCGACGAGGCACACAAGAAGTCGCTGCCACCGTTTCCGGCCGTGGTGGGCATTGTCACATCGCCTCAAGGCGCCGCGCTGCAAGACATGCTGCGCGTGTTGCGTCAGCGCATGGGGGGCAATGTTGACGTGATTGTGGCACCCGCGCGCGTGCAGGGCGAGGGCGCCGCCCGTGAGATCGCGGCGGCCGTGCGGCGGTTGGATCGGTCGGGCCGATGCGATGTGATCATCTTGGGCCGCGGCGGGGGGTCGTTGGAGGACTTGTGGTGTTTTAACGACGAAATTGTGGTACGCGCGGTGTTCGCGTGTGCCGCGCCGGTGGTGAGCGCGGTGGGACACGAGACCGATTTCACCTTGGCCGACTTCGCCGCCGACGTGCGTTGCGCCACGCCCACCCACGCGGCGCAGACCGTGGTGCGCGATTGCCAAGAGGTGTTGCAACGGCTGCGAACGGATGGCAAACGTCTGCATCGGGGTGTGCACGCCGTGTTGGCGCGAGATCGCTTGCACTTGCAGTGCGTGGCGCGACGGATGGCCGACCCGCGCTTGATCTTGGCGCCGTTTTCGCAACGGTTGGATGTGATCGGGGCTCGTCATCAGTCGGCGGGTTACGCGCTCCGTGCTCGCGCGCGGCGCGGCGGCGAGCAGTTGTCACGCCTGAACGTTGTGGCGCGCGAGGCGTTGCGGCAACGGGTGCAACGGGCACGTGATCGCCTTGCCCTGTGCGCGGCGCGGCTTGACAACTTGTCGCCGTTGCGCGTGCTGGGGCGCGGCTATGCCATCGCGCGCCGCGCGGCTGAGAAAGGTTCGCCCGGTGCCGTCGTCTCTGCCTGCAATCAAGTCGCGCGGGGCGACGCCTTGCATGTGCGGTTGCAAGATGGAACGCTGCAAGTGGAAATTGTTGCGATTGATCGAGGGGAGTAATCATGGTGGCTAAGAGTAAACAGAGCGACGAAAAACAAGCGATCGAGCCCAGCGATGTGCCGTTCGAGCACTTGTTAGAACGGATCGAGACGGTTGTGGGCAAGCTGGAGCAAGGCGAGACGCCGCTAGAAGAAAGCTTGCACGTTTATGAGCAGGGTGCGGCGCTCATCCGCGAGGCGCAGCAACGCCTCGGCCGCATGGAAGCCAAAGTGGAAGAGCTCACGGCCGAGGGCGACACGAACTCTCCCGCCTAACCGCTTTTTGTTCTCTGCCCATGCTGGCGCTTTCACCCACCGGCCGCTTGTATGTGTTGTCCCCGCAAAACAAGGATGATTCGTCTGTCGCGAGCCAAAACTCAAAGATCCATGCTGCCTTTCGACAGGAGGAGTCGGTAGGGTTATTGTGTCTTGCCGCCGCCAAGCCCGCGGACAATTGGCCGGGGAGCTTGCATTTTTGGCACGACTTTGGCGCCGGGTATGCCAAGGCGTTGTGCCAGATCAGTCCGGAAGTTACCGCCGATGCGATCACCTTGCCGCCGCCGGAAAACAAGACATTTGAGCGCCTTGTTTTGTCCATGCCGCCGATGCCGGGTGCCGAGTATTGCACACAAGCGGTTTTTAGCCGTTTATGGAAGGCGCTCAACGCGTTTGTCCAAACGAAGATGCGACAAGACGGCGACGACATTTCCCATTTTCTGCATCGGTATTTGCCTGCGTGGCGTCAGGTGGGGCGTGTTTGTTTTCACTTGGCGGAGAACAAACAGGATCCCGACCGCCCGTTCGCGTTTTTAGCCACGTACGCGTCGCATGTCGGGAAAAACGCGAAAGTGCAATACCTGCCGTTGAGCCGTGCTCTGCAAGAATACGCGGGTGCCGGCAATAAGGCCGCGTTAGTTCGATTGTTAAAACCTATTCATACGGCCGCGCAAGTTTGTCCTTGGGTAGATTCTCTGCTCAAGCAACACGATATCTACCATCCTTTACGATGGCCGTCGCGAAAAGCGTATCGTTTGTTAAAAAGCGTACCCCATCTAGAAGCGAGCGGCATTACTGTTCGGTTGCCCGATTGGTGGAAAAAACGCCCGCGCGCGCAAGTGCGCGTGTCGATTGGTTCCAAAAAGCAGAGCATGTTGGACATGGAAGCGATTTTGGATTTCAACGTGTCTGTCGTCTTTGACGGCAAGACTTTGACCAAAGAAGAAATTCAACAACTTTTGTCGTCGGACGGCGAGCTTGTTTCGTTGCGCGGACAGTGGGTGGAAGTCGACAAAGACAAACTGCGGGCGGCCATAAAGCACTGGAAGCAAGTTGAGCAAGATACGAAATCAGGATTATCGTTCGCCGAGGGCATGCGTTTGTTGTCGGGCTCCGGCCAGGCGTTGTCGCCGGGCGAAGCCGAAGAATTTGATGATGAAAGCGGTATGCCGTGGGCCTATGTGGACGCGGGCGACTGGTTGCGCGATGTGCTGGCAAAGCTGCGAGATCCCGCGCTTCTTGCGCAACGGCAACCCAAGGAGTTGTCTCGTGTTACGCTGCGCCCCTATCAGCAACAGGGTTTGAGTTGGCTGTATTTTTTGAATCAGTTAGGGCTGGGAGCTTGTTTGGCCGATGACATGGGACTTGGCAAAACGGTGCAAATTCTCGCGTTGCTGCTCTTGCGCAAGCAACTGTGCCCCCAAAAAACGGGGTGCTCGCTCTTGGTATTGCCGGCTTCCTTGTTGTCGAACTGGAGCAACGAGCTTGCCCGTTTTGCCCCAACGTTGCGTGTCATTGCGCTGCACCCCTCCGAAACCAACAGGTCTCTGCTTGATCAGGTGGCTGAGAGTCCAAGCATGTTGGCCGACTACGATCTTGCCATGACGACATACAGCACGGTGTGGCGACAAACCTGGTTTAGGGAATATCCGTGGGATATCCTCGTTTTGGACGAGGCGCAAGCCATTAAAAATCCGGCGGCTAAACAAACCCAAAGGATCAAGGCCTTGCGGTCGAAAACCCGAATTGCGCTGACCGGCACACCAATTGAAAATCGCCTGAGCGATTTGTGGTCGCTGTTTGACTTCCTCTGCCCGGGTTTGTTGGGCTCCATGAACACCTTCAAAGGTTTTATCAAGGCGCTGGACGAGAAGAAGAGAGTGAATTATGAGCCGCTGCGCAAGTTAGTGCGCCCTTATATTTTGCGGCGATTGAAAACCGATAAGCGGATTATTAGCGATTTGCCCGATAAGACGGAAATGGTCGTGCGCTGCGGACTGACGAGCACACAGACAAAGCTTTATGCCCAGGCCGTTGGCGAACTCAAGAATATCCTCAAGAATCAACACACAAAGTCCGTGCAACGCAAGGGGTTGGTGTTGAGCTACCTCATGCGTTTTAAGCAAATTTGCAACCACCCCGACCAGATGCTTGGCCAGGGGAATTATGCCGCCTCGCAAAGTGGCAAGTTCACGCGACTGGGTGAACTGTGCGAGGAGATCCATTCGCGCCAGGAGAAGGTGCTTGTCTTTACTCAGTTTCAAGAGATGGCCCGGCCGTTGGCCCTGTTTTTAGAAACAGTATTTCAGCGACAGGGGGTTCGGTTGCACGGGGGGACGCCGGTTAAAGAACGAGAGAAGAGAGTGAAGGCGTTTCAGACAGAACAGGGACCGCCGTTTTTTGTTTTATCGTTAAAGGCCGGTGGAACAGGGCTTAATTTGACAGCAGCTAATCATGTGATACACTTTGACAGGTGGTGGAATCCGGCGGTGGAAAACCAAGCGACGGATCGAGCCTTTCGCATTGGGCAAAAGCGCAACGTGCTCGTGCATAAGTTCATTTGTCAAGGGACGATCGAAGACAGCATTGATGCGTTAATTGCAAAAAAAATTCAGCTGTCAAGTGAGCTCCTAAGTAATGATCAAGGGCCCCTGCTCACGGAGTTGAGTGACGACGAGTTGTTAAGCCTAGTGGCGTTGGACTTGAAAAAGGCGCGCATATAGGCGGGTTTGGGTGGTTTGTGTACTACTACGGATTCAAGCCTTATATTCCGGTGGCTAAACGCATGGAGCGGGCACAACGCAGAATTCGATCCCTCCGCGAGAAACGTAAAAAAGTCATGCCGATTCAAGTAACAGGGCGTAAAATCGCAAGGACCTTTTGGGGCAAGGCTTGGTGTGATCATATAGAATCATTTAGCGATTGTGAGAATCGTTTGCCCAGAGGCCGCAGCTATTTGCGTCACGGTTCCGTGTGTCATTTAGCGATTAAAAAAAGCATGATAGAGGCACTTGTTCTTGGGTCGGATTTATATCAGGTCAATGTTGCCGTCCGCGCGCTGCAGCCGAAGAAGTGGGACGAGATAAAAACAGCCTGCGGCGGCCATATAGGTTCGTTGCTTGACCTGTTGGAAGGGAAACTCTCGGACGTCGTGATGCGGAAGATGTGCGATCGGCAAAACGGATTGTTTCCGTTGGACAAGGAGATGACCCTGCAGTGTAACTGTCCGGATTGGGCTGATATGTGCAAGCATGTTGCCGCCGTGCTTTACGGAGTCGGAGCTCGCTTGGATGAAGACCCACAGGTGTTATTTTTATTGCGAGGAGTCAATCATGAAGACCTGTTGCATCTCCCGACCAACGTGATCGAGGGGACACTAAGTCAAGACGCGGAACGTCAAACGATGGACCCTGCGTCGTTATCGGAGATCTTTGGGGTTGATATCGATCTTGGTCAAAAAGACGACGTCGCGGCGGATAGAAAGACGAGACCCGTTAAGCCAAAGAGTCGGTCGAAAAGCGCCAAGTCGCCGCAAACGAGTAAAAGAGCAGCCGCAACGGTCTCTAAAAACAAAAAGCAGAAAAACGAGGAGCAACCACCCTTGTATTATACCGGCCCGAGACTGCGGAAAATAAGGCGTGACTTGGGATGGATCCAAAAAGAATTCGCCAAGGAACTGCGGATCGGCGTAGCCACATTATCAAAATTAGAAAATCAAGAACCGCGTCGCAAACTCGCTCTAAGACCGGAAGTGGAGGAGATTGTCCATCGACTCTGGCGTAAAAGCCGGCAGAATACCGCAGATTACAGGATTTGATGGATTGTCGGATATCGAACAGGGGATTCCTGCTGGAGCTTGCCCCTGGCTCCGAACAGGGGCAGGAATGACAAAGTGGAAAAATCACGCACTTTATCCAAACCATCATCCCGCAATCCCATGAATCCCTAAATCCGCGGTCCTAAAAGGTTTCGGTGAGAGAAACGTCGCCGCTGACGCCCACTTGATAGGCCGCCACCCGCCGCTCGAAAAAGTTAGTCAGCTCCTGCACGTCTTGCAACTGCATGAAGGGAAAGGGATTGCTCGCGCCGTACCGCGCCTTGAACCCCATCTTCTCTAGGTTGCAGTCGGCCACGTATTGCAGATACTGTTCTAGATCGTCCAAGGGAAACCCGGCAATCTGGCCGTTGGGTGTTTGTCCATTGACACTCAACACATCGCGCCCGAACCGCAGCTCGCAGGCGATGGCTTCTTGCAACATGCGATGCACTTGCTGTTCCATTTCTTGCGTGAAGAGTTGGGGCTCCTCGCGACGGCAAACGCGGACCACCTCGCACGCGAAGTCAATGTGACAACTTTCATCGCGAAATACCCAATTGGTCCCCGTGGCCAAGCCGTGCAGCAGCCCCTTGGAGCGTAAGAAGTAGACATAGGCAAACGAGGCGAAGAAAAAGAGGCCTTCCACGCACGTGGCGTAGCAGATCAAATTGAGCAAGAATTTGCGTCGCTCGTCGCGTGTACGCAGCTGCCGCAGGTGCTGGATAGAGTGCATCCACCGCAGGCAAAAATCAGCCTTCAGTTTGATGGAGGGAATGTTGTGCACGGCCGCGAACGCCTGCTCTCGCTGCCGTAGGTCGGGCATGTACGTGTCAAGCAGCGTTAGATAGAAATCCATGTGGAGTGCCTCTTCGAATTTTTGCCGCGTGACGTACATGCACGCCTCGGGCGGCCGAATGTGGCGCGAGATATTTTCCTCTTGGTTTTCCAAGACAATGGTGTCGGCCGTGGCAAAAAAGGCCACCAGACGTTGAATGAGGTGTTGCTCGGCCGCGGTGAGCTTACGGAGATCCGCTACATCGGCGGAGAGATCCACCTCTTCGACGGTCCAGGTGTTCTTAATGGCGTTTTTATACATCTCGTAGAACACGGGATACTTCATGGGGCGCAACACCAAATCGAGCCCCGGCTGCAAAATGCGCGCGCCTGGTTCCTCGATGGGTAACGACGCTGCCAGGTTGTCGGGGGCGTGCCCGTTGACCAATGGTTTGGTTTCTTGTGACGCAACAGGGTTCATGCTTTGTCTCCTCCTTTTTGTGCGGGTTCTTCCATGGATTCCCGCCTGCGGGGACTTCCAAAAAGGTCGGCGCGCTCTTTTTCTGAGGAAAAGTTGGCGGAACGCTCCAAAATGGATTCCTGCTTTCGGGGCCTTCCAAAAAGTCCGCCGTGCTGTTTTTCCAATGAAAAGTTGGTGGAACGCTCCAAAATGGATTCCTGCTTTCGCAGGAATGACAGGGTGGGGAGATCCGCATCAGGACTCTCTGAAAACGCAGTTCCCACAGAAAGACATACACTCATATTGTCATTCCTGCGAAAGCAGGAATCCATTGAAAAAGTGCCGAAGAATAGATTCGATGGGTTTTTGGAAGTCCCCTTTCGCAGGAATGACAGAGTGAGGGAATCTGCTTCAAACCTGGATGAAAACGATTGTCTAACAAAAAAGCGTACACTTTTCCTGTCATTCCCGCGAAATTCGGGGTCCCCGCAAAGTATTTGCGCGGAGCGCAAAACTTTGTGGGGTAAAAAGCAGGAATCCACTGAGAAAACATCGAATAGCCCATTCAATGCCTTTTTGGAGGTCCGCCTGCGCGGGAATGACAAGGTGGAGAAGGCTGCTTTAAACCTGGATGAAAATAAAGAAGTTGTCACCCCCGCGCAGGCTCCGGCGGGGCCCCTCGGAGCAAAGCCCCGCAGGGGCAGGGAATCCACATGTGTCGCAACGCGGGGAGATTCTTCGCACGCTGCCGAATGACAGACCCAACCGCTTTTCATTGACACGCCTCGCACGTCTGGGGGTTTTCCAGTGAGCAGGCGGTGTTACGCGGCCGCTGTTTTGTTTTCGGTACAGTGGTTTTCGTGATGGAGGTAGCTGGCCGCGAGCGTAGATAGTAGGTTGTTTTCAGACCCTTTTTCCAGGCGTAAAAATACATGGAGGAAACTTTTCCCAGCTGAGGGCTTTCCATGAACAGATTGAGGGATTGGCTTTGGTCGATGAAGGGACCGCGGGCGGCCGCCATGTCGATAAGCGCTTTCATGGGCAGCTCCCACGACGTTTTAAAGAGATCGCGCAGGTGTTGGGGAATTGCGCTGATGGTCTGAATGGACCCTTCGTGCGCGACGATTTGGTCGCGGACGGCTTGCGTCCACAGGCCGAGCTTTTTCAGTTCACGGACCAGGTAGGTGTTGATTTGCAGAAACTCACCCGACAGGGTCTCGCGCTTAAACAGGTTGGAGACTTGCGGCTCGATGCATTCGTAGCATCCGGCAATGGACCCGATGGACGCCGTGGGCGCGATGGCGATCAGCAACGAGTTGCGTAGACCAACCTTTTGAATGCGTTGCTTGAGTGCGTTCCAACGCGCTTCGTCCGTCGGCTTGACATTCCAGAGGTCGAACTGCAGCACGCCCTTGGCCGCCTTGGTGTCGGCAAAGGCTTTGTGGGGCCCCTCGGCTTCGGCCAGATCGGCGGAAGTAGTCAAGGCGTGGTAGTAGATCTCCTCGGCGATGCGGGCGGTGAGTTGCTTGGCCTCGGCGCCGTCAAAACGCAACCCCAGCTGGAACAGCACGTCTTGTAGTCCCATGACGCCCAGCCCCACGGGGCGCCAGCGAGCGTTGGAGTCGGCCGCTTGTTGGATGGGGTAATAGGTGAGGTCGATGACGCGGTTGAGCTGCCGCACGGCCAACCGCACGGTGTCGGCCAGTTTGGCGAAGTTGAATTGACCGTCGGTGACATGGCGCGCCAGGTTGACCGAGCCCAGATTGCAGACGGCCGTTTCGTCGTTGGACGTGACCTCGAGAATTTCGGTGCACAGGTTAGAGAGGTGGATGGTTTGGCTTTCGGGTCCCGTTTGGTTGGCCTTGAGGTTGCTGGCGTCCTTGAAGGTCATCCACCCGTTGCCTGTCTGCGCCAGCGTCCGCATCATGCGCCCGTAGAGGTCGCGAGCGCGCACGGAGC